>JAEETR010000191.1 GCA_016286595.1 Oscillospiraceae bacterium
GACCTCGACGGATCGGAGGATATCAAGCCCCGTCATCTGGCCGAGGCCATACAGTACCGCACCTACGACTTCCATCAGCCCGCCGGGGCGTAAAACCGGCGCTGTGAAATACTATCAAAGGACGATATCATGAACGACATTATTCTTCTCAAGCAGGGTGAGGTCATACTGAAGGGTCTCAACCGCAGCCGCTTCGAGGACCGGCTCATGGCCATAGCGGCCCGCCGCCTGCGCCCTTACGGCAAGTTCGGCATAAGCGCCCGGCAGTCCATCATATACGTGGAGCCGAAGGACGACCAGTGCGATATGGACGGAGCCATACAGGCCCTCAGACAGGTCTTCGGCATAGTGTCCATCTCCCGGGGCGTGGCATGCGAGAAGGACGAGGACGCGATATTCGCCACGGCCCGGGACTATCTCAGGGACGAGTTTGCGAAAGCCCGGTCCTTCAAGGTGGAGTCCAAGCGGGCGGACAAGCGGTTCCATCTCACCAGCGTACAGCTCAGTCAGTACGTGGGCGGACTTCTCAGCGAGGCATACCCCGAAGTTGAGGTGGACGTACACGACCCGGACCTCTCCGTGCATCTTGAGGTGCGGGAGAAGGCGGCCTACGTTCACGGCGCTCCCCTCATGGGCGCGGGCGGCATGCCCGTGGGCACCAACGGCAGGGTGGTTTCCCTGCTGTCCGGCGGCATAGACAGCCCCGTGTCCACCTGGATGGCGGCAAAGCGTGGCGTGGAGATCATCCCCGTCCATTTCTTCTCCTTCCCCTACACCTCACAGCTGGCGAAGGAGAAGGTGGTCACTCTTGCCCACATCCTTTCCGGGTGGTGCGGCAGGATGGACGTGCAGGTTGTGCCCTTCACCCATATACAGGAGGAGATCCGGGACAAGTGCCCCGAGGACTACTCCACCATTATAATGCGTCGGTTCATGATGCGCATAGCCCACCGCATAGCCGTGAACAACGCCTGCACGGGCATAGTCACCGGCGAAAGCCTCGGCCAGGTGGCAAGCCAGACGCTGGAGGCCATGGGCGTGACCGGCGCGTGCACCACGCTGCCAGTGATACGGCCTCTTATCTGCATGGACAAGACCGATATAGTAAAGCTGGCCCGGGAGATAGGCACCTTTGACACCTCCATCCTCCCCTACGAGGACTGCTGCACCGTGTTTACCCCCCGGCATCCCAGAACGAGGCCCCGTCCAGCCGACGTTGAGGCGGCGGAGGCCGCTCTGGACGTCGACGGTCTCGTCGAGGAGGCCATGGCCGGCATAGAAAGGATAAAGGCGACGAAATGAGCCAGCATATTGCAGAGATAATCTCAGTTGGCACCGAGCTTCTTCTCGGCAACGTGGCCAACACCGACGCACGGGACATATCCGCCATGATGAGCCAGCTGGGACTCAACGTGTACTACCACACCGTGGTGGGCGACAATGACGAGCGCCTTGAGGCGGCGGTGAACATCGCCAAAAGCAGGGCGGACGTAATCATCACCACCGGCGGTCTCGGCCCCACCTACGACGATATGACGAAGCAGACCCTGTGCCGGTGCTTCGGCCGGGAGCTGAAATACGACGAGGCGGCGGCTCAGGAGATCCGCAATTACTTCGCCCGCCGCTTCCACAACCACAACATGTCCGAAAACAACCTTCTGCAGGCCTATCTGCCGGAGGGCTGCACCGTGTTCCACAACACGTGCGGCACCGCCCCTGGCTGCGCCTTCGAGGAGGGGGGCGTGCACGTTCTGATGCTGCCCGGCCCGCCCCGGGAGTGCGAGGCCATGTTCCGTCTTTCCGCCATGCCCTATCTGCGGCGGCTGTCCGAGGGGGGCATATGGTCCCATAACGTGAGGATATTCGGCATAGGCGAGTCCAACATGGAGAACATCCTCCACGATTATATGGTGTCCCTCACCAACCCCTCCCTCGCCCCTTACGCCAAGGAGGGCGAGTGCCTCTGCCGCGTCACCGCAAAGGCCGGCACCGAGGCGGAGGCGGAGGAGATGATGGCCCCCGTGATCGGCAGGGTCCGGGAGATGATCCGCGACTTTATCTACGGACTGGACGTGGAGAGCATAGAGGAGCGGTGCCTGCAGCTTCTGAAGGACGCGGGCATGACATTCTCCTGCGCCGAGAGCTGCACGGGCGGCCTCATTGCCAAGCGCATCACCGATATACCCGGCGCGTCAGCCGTGTTCAAGGGCGGCGCCGTCACCTACACCAACGAGGCAAAGATCGGTATCCTCGGGGTTGACGCCGGGATAATAAAGGAGCATTTCGCCGTATCAAGGCAGACGGCCGCCGCCATGGCCGAAGGCGCGAGGCGGGTATTCTCCAGCGATCTGGCCGTAAGCACCACCGGCATCGCCGGTCCCGACACCGACGAGAGCGGCAAGCCCGTGGGCACCGTGTTCGTGGCTCTGTCCTCGCCGGAAGGCACCTGGGTGCGCAGTCTTGATCTGGGCACAGACCGCCCGAGAGTGCGTACCGTGGCCGCCCACCACGCCTTCGACATGATACGCCGGTACCTCACGGGCCTTCCCGTGGAACTGTGACCGCCCGGGCGCGGAAAATGAGAAAAACGGATGTTTTTTTCAACGGTTTGTGATAATATGCCTATAGGATGACTGCTCCGCGACGGAGGGAACCTGTATGGAGAGGAAAAAAGAGGTCTTCTGGTCTTTATTCTCTTTGCTGCTGGCCGCGCTGTCCATCTGGGCGGTGATACGGCTCAGCGGAGGCATGTCCCCCGCCGCCATAGCCCGGGAGATCGACGGTCTCAACGGCTGCTGGCTTGCCGCGGGCGTCGTCGGAGCGGCACTTTTCGTGGTGCTGGAGGCGGCGGCTCTGCTCAGCGTACTCAAGGCGCTGGGCTATAAAAGGCCCTTCTCCCACGGGCTGCTGTACAGCACCTCCGATATCTATTTCTCAGCCGTTACCCCCTCCGCCAGCGGAGGACAGCCTGCCAGCGCCCTGTTCATGATCAGGGACGGCATCCCCACCGGAGCCGCCACCGCGGCGCTGATGGTGAACCTTATAATGTACACTCTGGCCATAATGGTCCTGGGGCTGACGGCCATCGTCACGAATTTCCGCCTTATATATTCCTTCCGGCCGCTGTCGAAGATACTCATCGCGGTGGGCTTCATCGTTCTGTCGGGACTGGCGCTGCTGCTGTTCGTCATGCTGCGGCGCAGCGCGGCCGTGTTTCGGACCGTGGAAAGATTCCTGCGGTTCCTGCACCGCAAAAAGATACTGCGGCACGTCGACCACGCCCTAGCAAAATTGGAGCAGGTCCACCGGGATTACGACAACTGCGCCGTGATGATGCGCGGAAAAAACGCGGCCCTGCTCAAGACTTTTTTGTGGAATCTGGGACAGCGGGCGGCACAGATAGCCGTTCCCTCCTGTCTCTATATGGCCATGGGCGGCAGGCTTGCCGCCGCCGGCAGGATATTCGCGTCCCAGTGCCTCATAACCATCGGCTACAACATCGCCCCCATCCCCGGGGCCATGGGCGTGGCCGACTACCTCATGGTGGACGGTTTTACCGACCTGGTGGGGCGGGAGGACGCGTTTTTGCTGGAAATGATAAGCAGAAGCATCACATTTTACATCTGCGTCGCCATCTGCGGTCTGGTGACCGTTGCGGGATATATCCTTCTGCGGCGCACACGAAAGGAGACACCGAAAGATGATAGGCGTCTATGACTACACGGTAATACTCACGTATCTCTCCCTGCTGTCCGGCTGCGCCGGAATGATCATCGCCATGAGCGGACTTGGGCACCCTTACATAGGCATGCTGTGCATGCTGTTCTCCGGCCTGTGCGACGGGTTCGACGGGCGGGTGGCCCGCAGAAAAAAGAACAGAACGAAGCTGGAAAAGGATTTCGGCGTTCAGATAGATTCCCTCTCAGATCTGGTGGCCTTCGGCGTGCTGCCCGCCGCCATAGGCGTGTCCATGCTCCGGGCAAGCCCCAAGTTCTCCGATGTGCCCATGAGGGTCCCGGAGACGGGCGAGCTGACCTGGTATCCCATCGTACTCATCATAATCGCGCTGGTGTACGTGCTTTCCGCCATGATAAGGCTGGCCTACTTCAACGCGACCGCCGACGAGCGGGAGCAGGAGAAGGCGGAAAAGGGTTCGGCTTACTTCACCGGTATGCCCGTGACCGCCGCGGCGCTTATTTTCCCCTTCGTGCTCCTTCTGCACTATTTCCTGCGTTTTGATCTTTCCATCGTCTACTTCATCGTGATGCTCCTTCTGTCTGTGCTGTTCCTCTGCAATTTCAAGCTGAAAAAGCCGGATAACCTGGCATTCTGGGCCCTTGTCACCTTCGGCACGCTGGAGGGTCTGACCTTCCTGGCCATCAAGTTCTGGGGCAGAAGATAATGGGCGCGGTCCGTTTCCTGTACGGCAGCGCGTTGGGCCGGGCACTGCTGAAGCCCCTTACGGCGCGGTCCGTTTCCCGGTTTTGCGGGAAGCTTCTCGACACCGGGGCGTCAAAAGTCCTCATCCCCCTTTTCATCCGGAAGGCGGGTATAGACACCGACGATTACGATCTGTCGGATATAAAAAGCTTCAACGATTTCTTCCGCCGTCCCCTCAAGCCGGGGCGGCGCAGCGTCGACCCCGATCCCGCCGCCCTCGTCGCCCCCTGCGACGGGCTTCTGACTGCATACGCTATAACCGAAGGTACGGTCCTGCCCGTAAAGCAGAGTTCCTACACCGTCGCCTCCCTTCTGCGGGACGAGGCTCTGGCAGAGGAGTTCGATGGCGGGCTGTGCCTCGTTTACCGGCTGTGCGTTGACAACTTTCACCGCTACTGCTGGTTCGACGGCGGGGTGAAATCGGAAAGTGCCTTTATCCCCGGCGTGCTGCACACCGTGCGGCCCGCCGCGCTGGCAAAGGTCCCGGTCTTCGTGGAAAACTGCCGGGAATACTGCGCCGTGGACACCGTATCCTTCGGAAAGGCTGTACAGATGGAGGTGGGCGCCATGCTGGTTGGCCGGATAGAAAATCACCTGACCGGTCCCGGCCCCGTCAGCCGGGGCGAGGAAAAGGGCTGGTTCTCCTACGGCGGTTCCACCGTGATCGTGCTGCTGAAGAAAAACGCCGCCGTCCTGCGGGAGGACGTCATCAAAGCCTCCGCCCGGGGCGAAGAGACGCCCGTGCGCATGGGCGAGGCCGTGGGAAGAAAACGGCAATAAAAACCGCGAAAAGATTTTCGCGGTTTTTTTATTTTTTCTATTGACAAGCCCTGTGTGGTGTGATATATTTCACACATAACATGTTATAAATACTTCACACCGTTGGAGGCAAAAAATGAAAAAACTCAGTGTAAGCGCGTATCTTCTTCTTCAGGCGGCGGTGTCGCTGCTGCTTCCGGTATTCTATTTCCTGTCCTTCCGGGTCAGCCGGACGGACGGCATGATCTCGTCGATCGTCAACGTGCGGTTCTCCTGGCTCATCGGCGCGGCAGTAACGGCCATAGCGGTCCTCAGCCTGATCCGCCTGCGCCGGGAGCGGCTGGACGAGTTCGCCCGTGCCGCCGTGGCGAAGGCTGACACGATCTGCTTCCGGCTGTCGATGGCGGCGGTCTTCGCGTCGCTGCTTTACCTGTTCTGCGCCACGGTGCTGCGGGACGGGCCGGTGATGACGGCGGACGTCATCGTGTACGGCGGCATAGTCGTGTGCTGCGTCACTGCTCTGCTCGTGCTGCGCGCCGTCATCTTCTGCGTTATCGACAGAAAGGGGCTGATGTGATGCTCGTCACGAAAATACGGCAGTACCGGGAGGAGCGGGGCATGAAGCAGTCGGAGCTGGCCGAAGCCATCGGCGTGCGGCGGGAGACTATCGTGCATCTGGAGAACGGCCGGTACAACCCCTCGCTGAAGATGGCCATGGACATCGCGAAGCTGTTCGGTGTGACCGTGGAGGAGCTGTTCGAGTTCACCGACGACTGAAATTCTTTTCCTTTCCCATGAAAAAGCACCCGTCACGAAAGACGGGTGCTTTTCGTTTTTTCAGAACAGTCTGCATATCATGTTCACGCAGTCCGGAAGGTCCTCGTCCACGTAGCCGGAATCTGTGAAGCCGTGCTTTTCGTACAGGGCAACAGCCTCCGTGTCCTCCTTCTTCACGCAGACCTCCACACTGTCGTAACGCCCCTCCCGCCGCAGCCGGTCGAGTATGAGTTCCAACGCCCGGGAACCGTACCCTCTGCCCTGATACCGGGCGTCTATCATGAACTGCTGCAGGTCGTAGCCCAGCGGCTCGTCGGTGAACTCCCGGACGAGGGCCATGCCCACCATGACGCCGCCGCTTTCGACGGCGTACACTCTCGCGCCGCAGTCCCGGTACACGTAGCCTCTGGCGATTATTCCCACCGCCGGGGCCACGAAGCCTCTCTGCCGCTCCTTTACGGACAGCGACGCCGCCTCCAGCCAGTTGTCCTCGGTTATCTCCGTCAGCTCAATCACGCTGTCAGGGGTTATGGTGACGATCCCGGCGCAGTATGACACCGGGCGGAACACGGCTGTCGGAAAACTCTTTTTGAGTTCGTCGGCCACGATATATATCTCGTCGTCGTCCCACTCGTCCCCGGCCTTCTCCCGGCACCGCTCCAGATCGGCGCGGTCGGCAAAGGCCACGTCGCCGATGAGCACCGCGCCGCCGGGGTTCAGGCGGCCCAGCAGGTCACGGATGAGCTTCGTCCTGCGTTCGTCGTCCAGATGGTGCAGGGAATAGGTGGCGATGATATAGTCGAACCTCTCCCCTTCCAGCTCCGGTACGAGGCCCAGGCTGAGATCTCCCGTGTAAAGACGGGCCTGCGGCATTTTCTCCTGGGCCGTCTCCAGCATCCTCGGGGAGAAATCCTGCCCGTAAACGACGCAACCGGCCTCGTACAGCCGGGCGGTCAGCACGGCGGTGCCGAAGCCGAGATCCAGTATCCTGGCGCCGGGGGTCTGTACCGCGGCGTCATATATGCTCCCCAATACCGCCCTGTAGCCGGCAAAGGGGTAAGCGCCGCTGTCGTCCGAAAGTCCCACGCTCTCGTCGTAGCCGTCGGCCCAAAGGTCGAAGCCTCTGCTGTCCAGCATGTATCTCCTTTACTGCGCCAGCGCAAGGGTGAACACGAATTTCGTTACGCCCTCCTCGCTGGTGACGAATATGTCCTGATCGTGGTTGTCAAGTATGGTCTTTACGATGTAAAGGCCCAGACCTACGCCTTCTCTGTCCTCGCTGCGGGACCGGTCGGTCTTGTGGAAGCGGTCGAATATGAGAGGCAGTTCCTCCCTGGGGATGGTGTCGCCTGTGTTTTCCACCTGCACGTAGGCCCTCCCCTCCTGCTTCCACAGCTTAAGGCCGATGGTGGTGCCCTCATAGGCGAACTTGGCGGCGTTGTCCAGCAGGTTGTATATGACCTGGGTTATGGCGTCGCCGTCGCCCCGGGCCATTATCTCGTCCTCGGGGAGGCTGGCGTCCACGTCAAGACCGCGGGCGGTGATGCGCCCCTCCAGACTTATGAGGGCCTGGGCCGCCACCTCGTTGAGGTTGAAGGTCCCGCCCAGCACGGAATCGGTGGGCGTGTCGTGTACCCGGGACACCTCCAGCATGCCGCGCACGAGGCGGGATAGCCGTTTCGTCTCCGAGGATATTATGGCCATATACTCCCGCTGTCTTTCCGGCGGGATCGTGCCGTCAAGTATGCCGTCGGCAAAGCCCGATATGGTGGTCATGGGCGTCTTCAGCTCGTGGGACACGTTGGCGATGAGGTCGCTCCTGGCCTTTTCGGATCGCTCCAGGGAATCTGCCATGGCGTTGAAGGAGTCGGCCAGCGCGCCTATCTCGTCGCTGCGCCCGCCGCTGCTGACCCGGACGGAGAAATCTCCCCGGCCGAACTTCCCGGCGGCCTCCGCCATCTCCCGTATGGGCCGGGCCTGCCGCTTGGTGGTGATGAAGATGATTATGGACGCTATGACGAGCACGAAGAGGGCGGCGAACATGAATATCCACGCGAACTGCCGCCAGATCTCCGCCATATAGACAGTCTGCCCGGACAGGAATACGTATCCCAGCAGCGACCCCGGGCTCCGCGGCGCGGTTATGGGCACGCCCACCACGTAGTGCAGCGAGGAGTACACCCCTCCCAGGGACGTGATGCCGCTGTACTTGCCCTGTCCGTTTATGGTCATTATCGTCTGG
Source organism: Oscillospiraceae bacterium (assembly GCA_016286595.1). Lineage (GTDB taxonomy): Bacteria > Bacillota > Clostridia > Oscillospirales > Oscillospiraceae > RUG626. Next base: position 8,219 of record JAEETR010000191.1, read on the forward strand.
GCAGGCACCATTTTGCCCAGATAGGACGGGTTGACCTCGTTATCGGAGCAGTTGAGCACCGTGCCGTCTATATCGCACACGAGGATATGAAAGCCGGATATCTCCGAGATGCCGTTGAGGGCGGCTCTGACCTCCAGGCCTCCGGTCTCCCACTCGAAGCGGTACGCGGACACGATGCGGCTGGTGACCTCCGCCGTCTCCTCCATGGCCGTGCCGGTATGGCTGACGGTGACGGAGTAGCTTATGCCCACGAAGATGGCCCCCATCAGCAGGAAGCTCAATATGATTATGACCGCAACGGTCATGAAATTTTTAACGTAAATGCTGCGAATCTTCTTCATTTCCGCCGCTCCCGCGCCGGCGATAACCGTTTATTTCGCCAGCAGCTCAAATTTGTAACCGACGCCCCACACGGTTTTGAGGCTCCACTTGTCGCTGACGCCCTCCAGCTTTTCCCGAAGGCGCTTTATGTGCACGTCAACGGTGCGGGAGTCTCCGAAATAGTCGAAGCCCCACACCTCGTCGAGGAGCTGGTTGCGGGTATATACCCTGTTGGGGCTGGAGGCCAGATGGTAAAGAAGCTCCATCTCCTTGGGGGGTATGTCCACGTGCTCCCCCTTTATGATGAGCTCGAAGGCCTCCATGTCTATGACGAGGTTGTCGAAGGTGAGCTTTTTTCCGCTGTCCTGCTCCGTACCGCCGTAGCGGCGCAGTACGGCCCGGATGCGGGCTATGACCTCTTTCCCGTCGAAGGGCTTGACTATGTAGTCGTCGGCCCCGCTCTCAAGTCCGTTGACCTTGTCCTCAGTCTCTCCCCTGGCGGTGAGCATTATCACCGGGGTCTTTGACGAGGAGCGTATCTCCTTCAGGACCTGCCAGCCGTCCATCACCGGAAGCATTATGTCCAGAAGCACTATATCCGGCTTTTCCTGCTCGAAAAGGGCGACGCCCTTGCCGCCGTCGCCCGCGGTGACGACCTCATAGCCCTCCCGCTCCAGATACAGCCGCAGAAGCTCCGCGATATTGACCTCATCCTCCACAACGAGAACCTTAGTCGCCATTGTGCAGCCCTCCTTTTATGTTCAAGGCAAACGCCTTACGGTTATCTTACCATATATTATAGCGTCGTTTTGCCCCATTGGATGAAATTTTTGTAAAAAATACCGGCTGACAGCGTCAGCCGGTATCGTTTTTGCTCTTTGCGTGCCGCCGGGCCGATCAAACGCTTTCTTGACGGCCTGCGCAGACTGTGATATCCTTGAACCGGAAGCACCCGATGTGGGCAGTGCCGTCCCTGAGTCGTATCGACTTACACGACTGCGGATACCCGCGGGTGCTTTTTCCCTTTCCTCTGCCGGCATCTGCATGGAGAAGCGGTTTTCGGTCTGTGCCCCGCTGACGTGTTACCGCGCCGGAGCGTCCGGGCTCTGCCCCTTCCCTATCCTCACCGCGGCTCTCACGATCTCCACGGCCTTCGCGTTGAGATGTTCGTCTGCGGTTCTGCTCTTCACCCAATCCTTGAACTGCGCCGCTTTCGCCTTGCTGTTCAGGGAGTGTAGTATAAGAATTGAGTCCTCTTGAGCCAGATGGTTTTCTCGTTCTATTCTCGCTATCAAGATCGCCAACTCTGCTCTGTACGGTTCATTCGGCTTCTTTACCATATTGCCGCTCCTCCATGTATCTCTCGTACTGTTTTGCGGTCAGCCGTTCCGCTATTTGATATCCCAACTCTGCGCTGTCAAACTTCTCTATAACATACCAGGCGCCATGATATGAGACGAGTTTTCGGTCGCCCGACTCCACGTCATCCCGGTGTGCCCATCTGGTTGCCTGCTCGTTTGCGTCGCTCTGGCTCTGGTTGTAAGGCGGGAATGTCCATCCAGGCTTCAAATACTTGCTGTATCTCTCGCCTCCGCTCTCCGTGGCGGTGTTTTCATTTGTCTGTGCCGTCTCTCCGCCCAGCGTGAAGGCGTTGTCCGTCAGCTCGTTGGCCGCCGTGTTCAGGGCGCTGCGCATCTATTTGATTATACACCGTTTCGGGCTGTATTGTATATTATCTCGATAAAAAAGCCGGCTGACGCTGTCAGCCGGCTCTTTTTGTTTCTTTCACAGCATGGCGCGCACGGCCTTCACCTGCGCCAGCACGGAATCGCCTGTGGGGCCGCCGTAGGAGGTGCGGCGGCTGACGCAGTTGTCTATGTCGATGGCGTCGTAAAGCGTCCCGTCGAAAAGGGGCGAGAACTCCTTATACTTCTCAAGAGGCAGCTCCTCCAGCGTGACGCCCAGCCGGGTGCACTCCGCAACGATCTGACCCGTCAGCTTGTAAGCGGTGCGGAAGGGCACGTCCCTTGACACCAGCCAGTCCGCCAGATCGGTGGCGTTTATAAAGCCGGTGCCGGCGGCCCGGCGCATATTGTCGGCTTTGACGGTCATGGTGCCGGTCATGGGGGCGAATACGGTGAGGCAGGCGTCCGCCGTGTCGAAGGCGTCGAATATCTGCTCCTTGTCCTCCTGCATGTCCTTGTTGTAGGCAAGGGGCAGTCCCTTGAGCATGGTCAGAAGAGCCATAAGGTCGCCGTAGACCCGGCCGGTCTTGCCCCGCACCAGCTCCGCCATATCGGAGTTCTTTTTCTGGGGCATGATGGACGAGCCGGTGGAGTAGGCGTCGGACAGTTCAACGAAACGGAACTCCCAGCTGGACCAGAGGATGATCTCCTCCGCGAACCGGGACAGATGGGTCATCATCAGCGCCAGCGCGGCGGCCAGCTCCACGCAGAAATCCCTGTCGGCCACGCCGTCAAGGCTGTTCATCGTCGCCCCGTCGAAGCCCAGAGCGGCGGCGGTCATGGCCCGGTCGATGGGATATGTGGTGCCCGCCAGGGCGCAGGAGCCCAGGGGCGACACGTTCATGCGCTTCGACGCGTCATTGAGCCGTCCCGCGTCCCGCAGGAGCATCATGGCGTAGGCCATGAGGTGATGGCCGAAAGTGATGGGCTGGGCCCGCTGAAGATGGGTGTATCCGGGCATTACGGTGAAGGCGTACTCTTCAGCCACGGTGCAGATGGTCGATATGAGGTTCTTGATGAGGCTGACGGTGTTCTCCGTCCGCTCCCGCAGGTACATGCGGACGTCCAGGGCCACCTGGTCGTTGCGGCTGCGGGCGGTGTGCAGGCGCCGTCCCGGGTCGCCCACCCGCTTCGTCAGCTCCGCCTCCACGAAGGAGTGGATGTCCTCGGCGGCGGGATCGACGGTCAATGCGCCGCTTTCCAGGTCGGCGAGGATGGCCTCCAGACCCGCGGCGATGGCCTCGCCGTCGGCGGCGGAGATTATCCCCTGCGCCTGCAGCATGGCGGCGTGGGCCATGGAGCCCTTTATGTCCTGGGCGTACATGCGGCTGTCAAAGCCGATGGATGAGTTGAAGCTGTCCGCGGCGGCGTCCACCGCCTGGGACGCCCTGCCTGCCCAAATCTTGTCCGCCATTTTTATCTCTCCTTAAAAGCGGCGGGCGTGAGAACGTCACGCCCGCGCCGATTTCTTATTCCTATTTTATTACTTGCCCAGCTTCTTGTCCAGCATGGCCTGGACTTTTATGGGAAGGCCGAAGCAGTTGATGAAGCCCTCGGCGTCCTTCTGGTTGTAGTCGGATTCACCGAAGGTGGCGATATCCTCAGAGTAGAGGGAGTACTCGCTCCACACGCCGGCGTTGATGATGTTGCCCTTGTACAGCTTCAGCTTCACGCTGCCGGTGACGGTCTCCTGTGTCTTGTCCACGAAGGCGGACAGCGCCTCCCGCAGGGGGGTGTACCACTGGCCGTTGTAGACCAGGTCGGCAAAGGTGAAGGACAGCTCCTTCTTCTTGTGGGAGGTGAGCTTGTCAAGGGTGATGGTCTCCAGCACCTGATGGGCCTTGTACAGGATGGTGCCGCCCGGCGTCTCGTACACGCCCCGGCTCTTCATGCCCACGAGACGGTTCTCCACGATGTCCAGCAGACCGATGCCGTTGGCGCCGCCGATGGCGTTGCGCTTGTAGATGGTGTTCTTGGCGCTCATCTTCTCGCCGTCCAGCGCCACGGGCACGCCCTTGTCAAAGGCCAGCGACAAGTACGTCGCCTCGTCCGGCGCGGCCAGCGGCGAAACGACAATCTCCAGAAAGCCCGGCTTGTCGTACTGCGGCTC
>JAEETR010000192.1 GCA_016286595.1 Oscillospiraceae bacterium
CTGCTGGGGCGCCCGGGACTGCTTCTTCCCGGCGGCCTCCAGAGCGTCCTCCCCCGGCACCGCAAGCGTCACGTACTTCTGCAGCTTGTCGGACACGCGGCGGGTACCGTTTGGCGCGAACCACATGCCGGCGGGGAGCATCACGCGAACAGCGTCGTAGAGGGTGCAGAAAAACCTGTCCCGCATCCACAGAGCCAGGGAAAGCTGTTCGGCGGTTATGACGGGGCTGTCGTCCAGCACGTTGTCGATGGTCTTGAGATTTTTGAATTCCCTGTCGGGGCTCACGTCCAGCACGATGCCCTCGCACCGGCGGTTGGCCCTGCCGAAGGGCACCGTAACTCTCATTCCCGGGCGCACCCGGTCCTCCAGGCTCTCGGGTATGAGATAGGAATACGGTCTGTCAATGGAAAAGACGGCGGCTGATACGGCTATCTTCGCCGTTTTGTTCATCATGTGACCGCCGCCCCCTTTTGCTGATTATAGTCTTTGTCTGTTCCGTCGGGCGGCTGTGCCGCTCCGGCGTTACCGGTCCTCGGGAAGGCTCGCGGTGACCTTGCCCTCCGCTATCTCCTTCACCGCCATGGACACGGGCTTCTCCTCCAGGGAAACGCCCTCTTCTTCCGCCTCGGCGGATATCTCCCGGGCTCTTTTCGCGATGACGTTGACCAGCAGATATCTGCTGCCCACCTTTTCCAGAAGTTCACTCATTGAGGGATAGAGCATCATAACGCATTCTCCATTCTGCCGGGCGATCCCGGCCATTCAAATATTCCCGAAAGGAACGATGATAAGTATTTTTAACGGCGCGAACGCCGGATATTACTCCTTCTCGCAGCCTGGACAGGTCTTTGCCTTTTCCCTGTCCATTATCTCGATGAACTCACCGGCGGCACGGACGAAATCGTCGTTGATGACCACGTGATCGTACTTGTCACGCTCGGCGAACTCCCGTCTTGCCCGCTCGAGGCGGCCGATTATCTTCTCCTCCGTCTCGGTGGAGCGCTTGCGCAGGCGGTGCTCCAGCTCCTCCATGCTGGGGGGCTGGATAAAAACGCTGACGGCCTCCGGCAGCTTCTCCCGCACCTGGGCAGCGCCGACTATCTCGATGTCCAGCACCACGTCGTCTCCGGCCTCAAGGTGCTCCATGACGGGGCCCGCGGGGGTGCCGTAGTAATTGCCCACGAACTGGGCGTGCTCCAGGAACTGACCGTCCCGTATCATCTTCTCGAAGCGGTCCCTGTCCATGAAGAAATAGTCCACGCCCTCCTCCTCGCCGGGACGGGGCGCCCTGGTGGTGGCGGACACGGAGAACCATATATGGTCCCTGCGGGAAAACACCTCCCGGAGGACCGTGCTCTTTCCGGACCCGGAGGGGCCGGAAACTATGAAAACCTTTCCTTTTTCAGTCATCGTCTTCCTCGTCCTCATCCGCATCGGATACGTTCTTATCGTTGCCGGCAAGTCTGCCCGCCACCGTCTCCGGCTGGATGGCGGAGAGGATGATGTGGCCGCTGTCGGTGATGATGACTGCTCTCGTCCTACGGCCGTAGGTGGCGTCTATGAGCTGACCGCCGTCCCGGGCCTCGGTGATTATTCTCTTGATCGGTGCGGAATCGGGGCTGACCACCGCCACCATGCGGTTGGCGCTGACCATATTGCCGAAGCCGATGTTCACAAGCTTCATATTATCTCCTCACTCCACGTTCTGTATCTGCTCGCGGATCTTCTCGATCTCGCTCTTGAGTTCAACCACGGTCTGGGTTATCTGCACGTCGCCGCCCTTGGAGCCGATGGTGTTGGCTTCTCTGTTGAACTCCTGCACCAGGAAGTCCAGCTTTCTGCCCACGGGTTCGTCGGCGGCTATGAGCTGCCGGAACTGGGCGATATGGCTGCGCAGGCGCACGGTCTCCTCCGCCACGGCCACCTTGTCGGCGTATATCGCCGCCTCGGTGAGTATGCGCGTTTCGTCTATATTGGCAGAGGCCAGCACGTCCCGCATTCTCTGCTCCAGCCGTTCCCGGTACTCCTGCACCGTCCGGGGAGAGCGCTCCTCCACGAAGGCCGTGAGCTCCTCTATCCTGTCGGCCCGGGAGTTGAGGTCGTCGAACATCTTCTGTCCCTCCCGGCGGCGCATGGAGTCGAAATCCTCCAGCGCGGCGGCAAGTATCGCGGACATATCCTCGGCCAGCTTGTCCTTGTCGGCCTCCGCCCGCTCCACGCTCAGAACGTCAGGCAGGCGGGCCAGGGACATGGCCGTGGAGTCGTTCTTCACGCCGTACCGCTTGGATATCTCCTCGATGGCGGCCGCATAGGCGTCCGCCACGCCGGTGTTGAGGCTTATGACCACGTCGTCCGCCTTCGACGAGTCGATGGTGACGAACACGTCCACCTTGCCGCGGGAGATAGCCTTCTGGATCTGGGCCTTCAGCCCGTCCTCCAGGGATACGTACACCTTCGGCATGCGCACACTGCAGTCCAGGAAGCGGTTGTTTACGCTGCGCAGCTCTATCGTGATCTCCAGCGCTCCGGAGGTGCCCGAGGCGCTGCCGTAGCCGGTCATGCTCTTTATCATATTGTTACCGTCCGTTTATCTGCGGCGGATCTTCGGTGAGACCGCGCCGGCGTAATAGGCCGTCAGCTTTGCAAGGCCGACGTCAAAAAGTATCATTATCGCGCTGCCTGCCAGGAATACGAGCCATATCCCCGTCTTCCCGGCGAGGGTGTCCAACGACTCGACGGTGAATACCTTCAGCAGGAGAAATATGCCCGCGTTAACGGGCAGCAGCTTGACGATCCATCGAAGGACCGGGTTCTTCAGCCGCTCCGCCAAAACCTTCACCACGGGATAGTACCCGAATATGAACAGGTATATGAACAACGGCGACTTGTCAGGCAGGAGAAAGAAGCCCAGCGCCGCCGTGACGGCGAACACGGCCGCTCCCCCGGCGGCGCCCGTCTCGACGACGGCCGCGGCACCGAAGACCGCCGTTGCCCCCACGAAGCCCAGCTGCCCGGTGGGCATCACCGCGGCTGTGTAGAGACAGATCAGTGAAAAGGCCGACATGAGGGCCCCGAAGGTCACCGAAAACGTCGATTTCCTCATATCAGTGACAGCGGCACAGCAGGTTCATGCACATCATGCCCGCACAGATGTCGCAGGCGTCGCACCCGGCAGCGGCAGGGGCGGTATTGTATCCGCCGCCCCGATAGAAGGACTGGGGGTTGTTGACGTAGGACAGCGCCTGGCGGTACTCGCCGTTGTTGGGGTCCATGCTGACGGCGCGGCTGAAATACGTGGCGGCGTCGTCCAGCCAGCCCCGTTTGTAATAGATGCTGCCCATCAGAAAATTCCACTCCGCGCCCCTGTTGGAAACTCCCATCAGCATGCTCTCGGCGTAATCCAGATTTCCGGCGTTTATGGCGCTGCGGATGGCGGCGTACTGGGCGCTCCCGGAAGTACTCTGCCTGTACTGCCCGGAATAGCCGGAGGAATATGCGGAACCGGAGGAAGATGAAGAATAGGAGGAGCCGGAGGCGCGCATCTTCGTGATGGAGTCGTAGGCCTCGTTTATCTCCTTCATCTTCTCCTGGGCCAGGTCTGCCAGGGGGTTGTCCACGTAGTTGTCCGGGTGGTATTTCCGGGCAAGATCCCTGTACGCTTTTTTTATCTCCTCATCGGTGGCGGTGGCCGCCACGCCGAGGACCTTGTAAGGATCGCTCATCTGTTATCTCCCGCTGCAAGTTTCAGGGCTTTCTTCATCTTCGGCAGGCCGCTGCCCGCGTCGTCAAACTCGCCGTCAACGGCGCTGAGTCTCACGGCGGGCATGCCAAGGTAGATTATGTTTCTCACGACGCCGGAGAAGCAGTTCTCCTCCGTGAGCTCGTACGCGGACGCTATCATCCTCTCGGAATTGACAAGCGTCTGACTTACGGCAGCCTTTTCCTCGCCGCCGAGAGTCTCACCCGCCACGTCAAAGCGCAGGTCAAGGGGATTGAAGCGCCCCTTCTTTCTGTCCTTGGCAAAATCGTTGGCGGCGTCGGCGATATAGATAAATCTGCCGGTGTGGTAGAGCATCTGCTCCAGAGCGCGGCGGCGGGACGAATCGTCCGCGGTCTCCGCCATAGCGGAGAGGATGGACGCGAACTTGTCCGCCGCGCCGTCAAGCGTTCCCTGACGGCTCCGCTCGATATCGCCCAGCTCCCTCAGTTTCTCCCGTACCACGCCGTCGAAGGCGGGATATTTCGCCGCGGCTTTGCC
>JAEETR010000193.1 GCA_016286595.1 Oscillospiraceae bacterium
CAGCTCGCCCACGCCGTCGTGAACGTCCATGAACTCGATATTTCCGATAAACCCGCCGGTCTTTTTGACTATCATTGACCAGACGGCGGCCTTCTCCTCCAGCTTGCCGCGCACCCATTCCGTCTCCTGCTCCGCGGTGTATACCTTGCGGGAGCCGCCGATGAAGCGGTTGACGTTCTCCTCGTCGTTGACCATGGCGAGGTAGTCGTATGTAAGGGCCTCCGACACGCTGACGAAGCTTATATTGGCGGATTGAAAGATTTGGGTCAAGACTTGCTCCCGGCGAAGCTCCATATAGATCGAAGACGGTTCCCCGCTCTCGGGCTTCAGGTATTCCGGCATATCCTTCCTTACGAAGCCCAGCCGCCCGTACAGCGCAACAGCCTTCGCGTTCAGCGGGTTCGGGTCGACCCACACCTTTTCCGCGCCGTTTGCAAACGCCTCGCCTATCGCGAAAGAAAGTGCTTTCGTCGCTATGCCCCGTCCGCGGGCGAACCCGAAGAGCTTGACGTCCATGGCCGCGCTGCCGCGCTCCCTGTCTATATTGTAGAAGGTCTCGCCGCAGTAGACGCCGTCTTCAAAAATACAGTAGTGGTTTATCGCCGGTCTGCCGCGTTCGATCCAGCCATACCAAGCCCGCATATCCTCATCCGACTGACGCAGGCCGTCGGGAAAGCCCACGAAGCGCATCACGTCTCCGTCCGCCCAAAGGCGTCGTACGTCCCTGATATCGTCTATGGCTGTCTGTCTGATTTCGATCATGTTCTTCCTCGTTTTCTCTGTCCCGCTCGATTCGTTCCTGCCGCTGATTGGATTATAGCAGATATACGGAAAAAGAACAAATGGCAGGCCGTGCGCCGAAATGCCCGGGCAGAGCGCGGCGGCACTTGATATTGCGCTTTATTTTTGCTATATTTCATTTGACCGGCAGCGTGCCGGAAAACGTATGGAACAGACTCTTAAAAGTCGGAAAGGGACTGCCATGAAAAACGTAAAAAAGTCGGAAATCATCCAGTTCGCTGTCTGCGCGGTGATACTTGCCGCCCTTCTCGGGATAGGCTTCGCCTCCAGGCTTATAGACCTTGACGGGTTCAAAGACGTCAAATTCAGTCTTAAAATACTGATCAGGCTGCTGATGATGATCGCCGGCGTGATATGCGCCGAGGCGCTCATATCCTTTATCCTCAGTCTGCCCAACCCGGAAAACCACCGGGTGCGCTCCGTACTGTCGATAGTATCCAGCATTCTCAAGTACGTCGCGGCCATCGTGATACTCTGCTGGGGACTGTCGATACTCGGGGTGAACGTCTCCACCATCGTGGCGAGCGTCGGAATTATCGCCCTGATACTCGGCTTCTCGGCCGAGAGCCTCATCGCAGACATGGTGACGGGCGCGTTCATGATATTTGAAAACCAGTACAACGTGGGCGACATCGTGGAGGTCGACGGGTACAGGGGCACGGTCACGTCCATCGGCCTGCGCACCACCTGCATCACCGACCCCGGCGGGAACGTGAAGATAGTCAACAACTCCGCCATGAAGAACATCCTCAACAGGTCCGACAGGCCCTCCCGCAGCATAAGCGAGATAGCCGTGCCCTACAGCACCGATTTTGCCACCCTCGAGAGCAGGATACCGGCCCTCATGACCGCGATTAGGAACGCCCATCCCGACATTTTCAAGGCGGACCCGATATATCTCGGCATCGACCAGCTGGCGGACAGCGGAGTGGTCCTCAAGTTCGTCGCCGAGGTCGATGAACAGAACATCTTCTCCGGAAGAAGGGTGCTCAATCACGACCTGCTCCTGGGCTTCAGGGAGCTGGGCGTCGAGTGCCCGTTCCCGCAGGTCGACGTCCACAACATTCCCGCATGACGCTTTACTGTCAGCATGAGGGGGTGATATGTCTTGAGTGCTGATTATACCAGATCAACCGATGAGTTTACCGCCGTCAATACGGACAGCCCCATGCCCACGGACGAAAGGATGCCCGTGGAGGAGAGGGCCCCTTCGGAGGAGACATATTCCTTCGACGAGTTCAACGAGCGGCCCATGCCGCGGTCGGAGAGCGATGACAGGCATCATATAAGGCTGAAGGACGTCTTCTTAAAGCCCGTGGCTGCGCTGGTGTTTGCCGGGGCGCTCATCACGGCGTGCTTCGGCATAGACCCGCTGGGCGCGGTGGCCGAGATGATCGAGCTGCCGACGCAGGTGGAGATCACCTTCGGCGAGGACAGCGGACCCGGCCCGGAGGAGGACGGGGAGCCCGCCCCGGAAGACGGCGAGCAGGATACTGAGCCCGCCGCCCCGGACGAGCGGGAGGAGGTCCCGCCCGAGGAGGAAACTCCCCCCGAGGAGGAGGTCCCGCCTGAGGAGGACGAGGAAGAGGACGTGTTCCCGACGCTGTCAAATCTCGAGCCCGATTTCGCCGGAGACTACGCCTGGAGCGGCCAGGGCTCGGAGGAGTATATTAGGTTCATTCCCGAGGGCGGCAGTTATCTGTATCTGCAGAAGGGCAGCGCTTGGGACGTCTATGACGCCTACGGGCAGGTCGTCGGCAGGATGGCCGACATCGCCTACGACAAGTCCACGAACATTCTGCACCTCCGCGGCCTTAACGCCGAGGCGCTGGACGTGAACCTTATGGGCAACAGCTTTACCATCGATCTCACCGGCGACAACCACATAGGCACCATATCCGTATGGGGCGCCATGTACGCCGGCAGCGTCACCTTCACCGGTGAAGGCACTCTGACCGTCGATAACGGCCTGTACCTCAACTGCGAGGGCAGCGAGAGCTGTATCATTGTCAAAAAGGGCGTCACGCTCAACCTGTCCGGCAACCCGGCGGTGGTTGTGAGCGATACGACCCTTGAAGGCGGCATATATCTCAGCCGTTACCTCAAGCTGATCGGCGGCGAGGTCGTTCAGCTCAACGACGAGGACGCCCAGTACCAGGGCAGCCGCCTGTACCAGTACACCGTTGTGGACGATAACGACGAGCCCGCCACATACGTCCGCATCGAGCCCGTGGAGTAAAGAGAAAAACGCGATCAAAAAGAAGAACAACGCCTCACCAACTGGTGAGGCGTTGTTTCTGGCGGAGAAGCCGGGATTTGACCTGCCCTGCGGGGCAGGCCGGGGCACGGCTCTGACGTGCCACCGGCACGTCATTCACTCCCGTGCCCGTTCAAATCCCTGTATTTCATTGCAAAAAAGAAGCCGTCCGATGGACGACTTCTTTTTTTGGCGGAGAAGCCGGGATTTGAACCCGGGCGGCGCTTTTGACACCCTACTCCCTTAGCAGGGGAGCCCCTTCGGCCTCTTGGGTACTTCTCCAAGCCGAAAATGAAAGGGGAATATTCGCTTTTTCTCACTCCCCCAGATATGTCGAAAACTCTTTCGGCACATTTGGCGGAGAGAGTGGGATTCGAACCCACGGTACGTTTCCGTACGACGGTTTTCAAGACCGCTCCGTTGTGACCGCTTCGGTATCTCTCCGTGTTTCTATCCCCTGCGCGCGATATATGATAACATAATAAATACCCCTTGTCAATCAAAAGAATGTCCCCCTTTCAATGGGCTCCGAACAGGTTTTATTTGTTATTTCAACGAAAGTCTGCTATAATCTGTTCAGCGACAAACCGAAAGGAGATATACCATGCCCTACGTAAGAATAGACACCAACGTGACTCTTCCCCCCGACAAAAAAGCGCAGCTGGCCGAAGAGCTGGCAAAGCGCATCGTTGCCCTGCCCGGCAAGCCTCCCGAGCGCACCATGGTGGAGATAGACGACGGGCGGACCATGTACTACGGTCTGAGCTTCGAGCCCTGCGCCAAGGCCCGGGTGGAGCTTTTCCGTCACTCCCCCACCGACGCCAAGGCCGAGTACGGCCGTCAGCTCACCGAGCTGCTGGGCACAGTCGCCGGTATTCCCGCCGACCGGGTATATCTGACCTTCCCGGAGTACGCCGGATGGTGCAGCGGCGGCACTCTGCGGGTGGACGAGGACTTCTGATCCCCTATCAAACTATCATTTCCGGAGGTGAGACGCCGTGACCGATTCGAAGTTCTCGATGAACGTGCTGCTTCTCATTGTCATCATCGTCTCCGCGTTTATATTCTTCTTCACCGTAACGCTGGTGGACATCGCCTACAACCCCGCCTACAACGAGTTCTACCCCATCGAGGGCACGGAGTACTGCGTGCGCTACTCCTCTCTCGATCCCAGCGGCATATACAAGGGCAGCCGGGCCGCGGGCGTCCTCAAACTCAAAGGCACCTACGGCTACGACTGGGGCGCCGCCGTGGTGGGCGACCAGCTCTACCTCAACGAGTACGTCACCACCGAGATGGGCTACATGCTGTGCAACCTGGTGCGGGTGGATCTGAACACCTTCGAGAAAGAGGTGCTGTACCGCGACACCATACTGCGGGGGCGGTGCGCCTCCGGCGAGCTGGTGTGCATATCGGGCTTTATCATGCCCTCGAACTATCCTGAAACCAACCCCACGTGCCGGCTGTACGCCATGTCCGCCGGCGATATGGACCCGACGGGCAGGGGCGGCACGGTGATGTTCATCGACGGTGCAGACGGTGAGACTGTATACAGCGTGTGGGACGGCGACGCCGCGTCGGATTCCTTCGACGGCCGCTATCTGGGCCGTACGCTGGAGGAGGTGCGGGGATGAAGAAGCTGAAATTCGGCACGAGATTCAATCTCGGTGAGAACAGGATCATTTCCGGTGCGGAGCTTTACGTGCTCATTTTCCAGATATGCTCTCTGCTGCCCGCCCTTTACACCCTGACCGCCGCGGTGCTGATGAGCGTGGTGACCCGCTATAACCCCCTCTCCGCCATGTTCGACTACGGCATTTCCGCCCTGCCCCGGTGGGAGGTGCTGGCACTGTCCCTGGCGTACCGTGCGACGGCGAAGGAGCTCATTGCCCACTTCGCCATACTCGCCCTGGCGCTGGCTCTTGGGGTCGCTTCGAAAAAGCTGTTCCGCGGCAAGGCGAAAACGGCCGTGACGTGGCGCGTCGTGTTCGCGCTTCTCATCGCCGCGGACCTCGTCGTGCGGCTGCTGCCCTTTGGCTTCAACGGCGCCTTCGGTACGGCGCCCGCTGTCGCCGCTTTCGTCGTACGGCTCATATGTCTTTCGCTCATCGTCCTCGACCTGTGGGCTGACAGAAAGAACCAAGATACATAATACAATAATAATATCAG
>JAEETR010000194.1 GCA_016286595.1 Oscillospiraceae bacterium
ATACTGAGTTATGTGCGAGGCCGCTCTCACGCATCTGAACAATGAACTCATCAAGCGCCTCCTGCGTCAGCGCCGCGACGGGTTGGTCCATATCAAGGAAGTTCGACATCGAGTGAAAATGCCGTCTGTAATTGCGCGCCGTGACCTCTTTCACGCCTCTTGCCTTCTTATAGATTACAAACTCTTCTATCGCCTCATTTATGCTGATTTTCTTCGGTTTTTTCATTCTTATCTTTTCCATTTTTAGGGCGTATGCCTCCCATATAATTATTGAAGAAAGCATACGCCCTAACGGAAGAAAAAACGAACAGCAAAACCCCCGAAAACTAAGCGTCTTCGGGGGTCGTGGTGGAGACTGCGCGACTCGAACGCGCGACCTCATGCGTGTGAAGCATGCGCTCTAACCGGCTGAGCTAAGCCTCCGTATGGTGACCCGGACGAGAATCGAACTCGTGATACCGCCGTGAAAGGGCGGTGTCTTAACCTCTTGACCACCGGGCCGGGTCCATAAGCCTTGTCGTGAAACGCTCGGCCTGTCCAGTGGACAGGCCGGTCGTCACTGGTAGCGGCGACTGGATTCGAACCGGTGACACCGCGGGTATGAACCGCGTGCTCTAGCCAACTGAGCTACGCCGCCTCATGCAGGGCAAGGGATATTATACTTAAAAGGCAAATTGTTGTCAAGCATTTTTCTTGACCGCTTTTCCCTGTCACGGGGACAAAGGTGCCGGGAATATACTGAAAGAAAAAGGTGGTGAAAAGTATGCTCCCGTCATTCCTGCTGTCCCTTCTGTGGGCGCCGCTTCTGATGCTGCGGCTGCAGAGCCCCTCCTCCTTCCCCAGGCCGCTGTCCGCCGCGGAGGAGGCGGAATACCTCAGCCGTCTCGCCGCCGGCGACGGGGAGGCCCGGGCGGTGCTGATCGAACGGAACCTGCGGCTGGTGGCCCACATCATCAAAAAATACTACACCTCCGCCGCAGACGCGGACGATCTTCTGTCCATCGGCACCATCGGCCTTATAAAGGGCGTGTCCACCTACCGCGCCGACAAGGGGGTGCGGCTGGCTACGTACTGCTCCCGCTGCATCGAAAACGAGATACTCATGTACTTCCGCTCCCGCCGCAAAAGCGCGGGCGACGTGCTGCTGTCGGACGTTATCGAGACGGACAAGGAGGGCAACGGCATATCGCTGATGGACGTCATCAGCGTGGAGGACGACGTGCTGGAGGATCTGGCGGGCGCCGAAGCCCGCGCAAGGCTCACGGGGTACGTGTCGAGCCGTCTGACGCCCCGGGAGGAGCGGATAATCCGCATGCGCTACGGGGTGGGCGGCGGCGCGCCCATGACGCAGAAGGATGCGGCCGGAGTGCTGGGCATTTCCCGCTCCTACGTGTCCCGTATAGAAAAACGGGCCCTTGAAAAGCTGCGGGCGGCCTTCGAGGAGGACGACGCGCTGCCGTGACGGGCGTTGTGCTTTCCCGGCAAACGGTATATAATTATACAAAATTCACCGGGAGGTATGAAACATGGACGCACTTGAGCTGATAAAGACCCGCAGGAGCACGCGGAAGTTCGCCGCAAAGCCGGTGGAGGAGGAGAAGCTCTCCGCCGTCATCGAGGCCGGGCGATACGCCCCCAGCGGCGGCAACAGCCAGACCACCCGCCTTATAGTGGTGCGGGACAGGGCCGTTATGGCAAAGCTGGCCGCCGCGGTGAAGGAGCAGTTTTCCGCAATGGAGGTCACGCCGGGGATGTACCGGTCCATGGCCTCGGCCATACGGGCGTCCAAGGGTGACAGATACGTCTTCCACTACGACGCGCCGGTGCTGATCATCACCGCCAACAAACAGAGCTATTCCAACAATATCGCCGACTGCGCCTGCGTGCTGGAGAACATGATGATAATGGCCAACGCCCTTGATCTGGGCAGCTGCTGGATCAATCAGCTGAAATGGCTCCGGGACAACGAGGCGGTGCTTGACGTGCTGCGTCCCCTGGGACTTGAGGACGACGAGAGGGTCTACGGCGCCCTGGCGCTGGGGTATGCCGACACCCCCGACGGTCTTCCCAACAGGACTCCCCTGCCCCGCACCGGCAATCCCGTGACGATGGTGTGAAGGCTCCCCGGCGGGGGGCGGAACGGCCCTGCGCAGGGGAAAAATCCCACAAAAACAATATGCAGAAATGTGCAACCCGACATAATATTATATTGCGAAAAAAAGCATGGCAAAACCGTACCGAATGGGGTAAAATAACACTGGTGTTTTTTGTAGTATTCTTACGAAATACTAAATTTCTGAATGGAGGAAAATCGCAATGCTTGTTTCAATGAAGGAAATCCTTGATCGCGCCAGCACCGAGAACTACGGTGTTGCCGCCCCCAACGTCAGCAACTCTCTCGACGTCAACGCCGCTATCGAGGCCGCCGAGGAGCTGAAGGCCCCCCTGATCCTTGACGTTATGTGGAACGACGATATGTTCGGCCGCCCCAACAAGGGTGTCCGTGACTTCGCCAACTGGGTCCGCACCGTCTGCGAGAAGGCTTCCGTCCCCATAGCCATCAACGAGGACCATGGCCCCAGCTTCAACGCTGCTGTCCAGAACATCAAGAACGGCGTTACCTCCGTCATGGTCGACCGTTCCTCCCTCCCCTTTGAGGAGAACGTCGCCCAGGTTTCCGAGATCGTCAAGGTCGCTCACGCTGCCGGCATCTCCGTCGAGGCCGAGCTGGGCCACGTCGGTCAGGCTGACAACTATGAGCACGATCGTGACGCTGCTCTGACCGCTCCCGAGGATGCCGTCCGCTACATCCAGGCCACCGGCGTTGACTGCCTGGCCGTCGCCATCGGCACCGCTCACGGCGCTTATCCCGAGGGCTTCGTCCCCACCATCGACTTCGACCGTCTGGCCGCCATCAAGGCTGCCGTCGGCAACTTCCCCCTGGTCCTGCACGGCTCCTCCGGCACCAGCAACGAGGACCTGTACAAGGTCTGCCGCATGGGCATCAACAAGATCAACATCAACACCGACCTGCAGGCTGCGGGTGCTGCCGCTGTCAAGGCCGGCGGCCGCGGCGGCGTGTGGCGTCTTGCTCAGCAGGGCTGGAAGAACAAGCTCCTTGAGATGATCAAGATCTACGGCTCTGACGGCAAGGCCTGGTAATCGGACCTTACTCATCCTGCCAATCGCTTATAAAGGGAGGCGCTTCGTGCGCCTCCCTTTTCTTTTTCCGTTTATTTCTGTGACTTTTTTTAACTTGTCAGGCCGATCAGCGGGTCGTATAATTTAACGTGACGGGTACGTGCCCGATCCCCGAAAGGAAAAAAGCCGTAATGAGAAAAACTCTCTCTTTAATATTGGTGATAGCCATCATTCTGTCGCTGTCCGTTCCAGTGTACGCCGCCACCGCCAACAGGTACGAGGCGCTGGCCGCCCTTTACGCCCTGGGTCTTATAGACTCGGTGCAGAATTTCGAGGGGCAGCGCTATCCCACCAGGTATGAGGCGCTGGCCATGCTGGTGCGGCTGCTGGGCAAGCGCGCCGAGGCGGAGAGCTGGAAGGGCGACATCCCCTTCATCGACGTGCCGGAAGGCAGCTGGGCCAGAGGCTACGTGGGCTGGGCCTATGAGAAAGGCCTCACCACCGGCTTTTCCGCAGGGATGTTCAGCGGCGGCGTCAGCACCGGCATCCGGGACATGCTCACCTACGTGCTGCGGGCGCTGGGCTATTCAGACAAGAACGGCGACTTTTCCTGGGCCGAATCCATCCCCTTTGCCGACAGCGTAGGCCTTACCCACGGCGAGTACAACAACTCCGCCCTTATCCTGCGCTATGACATGGCCATAATATGCTATACGGCGCTGTCACTGCCCATGAAGGGCACCGAAAAGCGCCTTATCGAAAAGCTTTACGAGGAAGGCGCCGTAAGCTACTCAGCCCTTGTCACCACGAGGCTGGCCCGCTTCGTCAACGTGGGAAAGCAGAAATACACCGCCGCGGAGATATATCAGCGCTCCTCCGGCGCCGTGTTCACCGTGTCCACCTTCCGTACCATCGAGGACAAGCGCGCCAACGTACCCGCCTCCACCGCCAGCGGGTTCTTCATCACGGCGGACGGCGTGGCGGTGATGAGCTACCACGGTCTTGACAATATGCCCTACGCCGCCGTCACCACCAACGACGGCCACACCTACGACGTGGTAAGCGTCCTTGACTACGACACCTACACCGATTACGCCGTGGTGCGGGTGACCCGGGCCGACTGGACCGGGGGCATGGTGGACTACTTCCCCTGGATCGATATCGGCGATTCCGACGCCATCGGCGTCGGCGACAAGGTATATACCCTGTCCAGCCCCATCGGCATGTCCGACTGTATGTCCGACGGCATGATCTCCACCGTATCCCGCACGGCGGAGGACAAGGATTATCCTTATATTCAGAACACCGCCCCCATATCCCACGGCAGCAGCGGCGGTCCTCTCCTCAACGAGTACGGTGAGGCCATCGGCATCATCTACGGAAGCTTTACCAGCGGAGAGAGCATGTACCTGAGCGTGCCGATAAACGTGATATCTCACATAAATCTGCTGAATATCGGCTCCTCCTACGACGCCTTCCATCAGAAGCTGGCGGCTCAGAAGCTGGCCTCCACCCTGTCCGTATCCGAGACGGATCTGGTCATAAAAGAGGGTGAGACCGTCACCATAACCGTAACCGCCGACTACCCCGGCAACTACTCCGTGAGATACCGGGAGAGCAACCTGTATCCCCTGCTGTGCCGCTGGGTCGGCTTCACCTCCAAGCGCACCATCGACCTGGAGATCACCGGCGTGCAGCCCGGCACCTGCACGGTGACCATCAGCTACGAGATAGAGGACGCTCCCGCCCCGGAAGCCACCGCCACCATAAACGTGATGGTCATAGAAAACCCCGACCTGCCCGACGAGGGCTGACGTCATCCGCCCCGGAAGAAACTCTTCCGGGGCGTTTTCTGTCGGCGCCTGTAAATATATAAATTCAGATGATCTCCGATTATTCTCCGAATATCCTGTTTTTTGCCCTCAACGGGCCGAAATATCCGTTTCCCGTTACAACTTGTAATCTATTGTTGTTGCACCGGGGCGGCCGGTGTTATAAAATGAGATATCCTGTCGGGATCATGAGGTATCGCAGTGAAAAGAGCAGTTACAAATATAATATGCGTTCTGGTCGGCGTGATACTGGGCGTCGCCGGACTTTTCTCCCTGCTGCGCTTCACTCCCGCGGGGGAAAAGATGATGCCCGGCGAGGACGTGGTCACCATATCCCATGATGCCGGAAGCGACGAGCTGACGATGCTGGCCTTCCAGGTGGCAGGCTGCATCCAGCGGGGCGATTACGCTGACCTGGCCGCCTTCGTCCACCCGGATTACGGCGTGGTCATATCCCCTTACGCCACGGTGAACCTGTCCTCCAACAAGTGCTTTACGCCCAACCAGGTGTCGGGTTTCGGGCGGGAGAAAACGGTCTATATCTGGGGCGTCACCGACGTCGTGGGCGAGCCCATCGAGATGAAGCCCTCGGATTACTTCAAACAGTACGTGGCCGACAGGGACTACACCAAAGCCCCCATGGTGGGCGTGGACACGGTGGTGCGCTCCGGCAACGCCATGGAGAACGTTATGACCGTGTTCCCGGACGCCCGTTTCGTGGACCTGAACTACCCCGGGGACGATTCCTCCGGCTGGGCAACGCTGCGGCTGGTGTTCGAGGAGTACGAAGGCCATCTGATGCTCACCGCCATCATCCACTCAGAGGCCAGGATGTAAAACGACAAAAAACGCCGAAGCTCACGGCTCCGGCGTTTTTCTTTTTTTACGCAAAAAACCGTCTTTTTCCTCCGTTAAGCGTAATAATAGCGGCGCCGCGGCAGATAATATATCCCGAACGCGGTTTGCCGCGTGAAAAGAAATCAACGCTCCATGGAGGACGAAGGATGAAAAAGCTTACGTGCGCGGCGCTGGCCGCCGTGCTGGCACTGTGCCTGGCGGGATGCGCCATGGACGCGGACCCCACCGACAACACCCGGGACGGCGTCATCGGAGGCGACGGCGAGGGCGGTCTCATGCAGGATATGAAGGACGGCGCCGGCGACCTGAAGCGGGACGCGGAGGACGCGGGCCGCGGGTTGAGAGACGACCTGACCGGCGGGAAGGACGGCGTTGACAACGACCTTGACACCCGCACCGTGGAGGAGATGCAGCGGGAGGACCTGGAATCCAGCCGCATGAACTACTCTCTGAGCCGTCAGCCCGGCACCACCGTCAACGATCTTGAGAAAAGCACCGGCGCAGGGGCCGGCGACGAAAACGCCTGAAGCAAAAAACGCCCCGGAAGGCAGTCCTTCCGGAGCGTTTACATAGTCTTTTTACTCTTTGCCCTCGGCTCGGCGGGCTTTGCCGGAGTCGGCCTTGTGCAGTATGGGCGAGATGCGCTTGTAGAGCAGGAACGTTATGGCCGACACCACCACGCCCTTCACGAGATTGAAGGGCACCACCGCGAACAGCACCAGTGTAGATACACTGGTGATATGGCTGTTGACCTTGGTGCCCATGCCGATAATGGCCTCCATAGGCATTCCGAAGAGGGCGGCGAACTTGGGCAGCAGATAAACCGCATTGAAGGCGCTGCCGAACACCGTCATAATAAGGGTGCCGATGGCCATGCCGATGAGGGCGCTTTTTTTGCCGGGTCTTGCGTGGTAGTACACGCTGGCGGGCAGCACGAAGGAACAGCCCACCACGAAGTTGGCGAAGTCGCCCACGAAGGCGGTGCTGGTGCCCTTGATGAGCAGCTTCACCGTCACCTTCAGCAGCTCCGCCGCCGCGCCGGCCACGGGGCCAAGGTAGAACGTGCAGATGAGCACCGGTATCTCGCTCAGATCGATCTTATAGAAGGACGGGGCGAAGAAAAGGGGTATCTCCACCAGCATCAGCACGCCCGCCAGCGTGGCGAACACGGCGGTATACGTCATGTAGTGGGTGTCGGACAGTTTTTTTCTGTCCTTCACCAGGAACTTCTCCGCCAGCCATGCCGCGGCGAAGATGGCCGCGATGGTGGCTATGCATGCCAGTACGAACTTCAGGTTTTCCATATTTGCCTCCAATAAAAATCACACCTCGATATCATCATCGGGTGTGACAAGGCGCGCAGACGCCAAACCCATCTTTTCCCATCCAGACTGTAACTGTCGGCACCGGAATCTGACCGGTTCGGCGCTTGCGCGCTCGCGGGCTGTACCGCCGGTGGGGACTTTCACCCCGCCCTAAAGATGACATTTCGGTTTTTAGTTGTTGCCCCCTGACGGGAACACGTATATACTATATCATAAATCCGATAATTGCAAGAGTTTTCAGAACACGAGGTATTATCTCCATGGAGCGAAACGCGCAGACGACCTGCTGCTTCACGGGCTACCGGCCCCAGAAGCTGCCCTGGGGCTTCAATGAGGAGGACGAGCGGTGTCTTGCCCTCAAGCGCCGGATAGCCGACGCCGTCGAGGCGGTATATCACTCCGGCGTGCGCCACTTCATCTGCGGCATGGCCCAGGGGTGCGACATGTTCTTCTGCGAGGCGGTGCTGGACCTGCGCGGCGACCTGCCCGGCATCACCCTGGAGGCCGCCATCCCCTGTGAGACCCAGGCCGCCGCCTGGCCCGAACAGTGGCGGGAGCGATACTTCCGCCTTGTGAGCCAGTGCGACGTGGAGACGCTGGTGCAGAGGGCCTATACCCCCGACTGCATGATAAAGAGAAACCGCTACATGGTGGACAACTCCAGCGTGCTCATCGCCGTGTACGACGGTTCCTTCGGCGGCACCATGCAGACGGTGAACTACGCGCTGTCCAAAGGGCTGGAGATAATCCAGCTCCTGCCGTAAAAAAGAAAAAGACCGCGCTGATTGTCTCAGCGCGGTCTTTTATTTATCTTCAGTCCAGCACCCTCACCGCGGTGATGACGGGCTGGTCCTCAACGTTCAGGATGGCGCCGATGTAGTCCCGGTCCACCTCGTCGCCGTGGGCCTCGATGGCCTGCACCACGTCGAAGCCGTCCACCACGTAGCCGAATCCGGCATACTTGCCGTCAAGGGGGGCGGTGCAGTCGGACAGACAGATGAAGAACTGGCTGGAGGCAGAGTCGTTGTCGTTGCTGCGCCGCGCCATGGATATGGCGCCCCGGTAGTGATGGAGGTCGTTGGTGATCCCGTTGGAGGAGAACTCGCCCTTGAGGGGCGTGCCGGAGCCGCCGTTGCCGTTATGCTCCGGGTCGCCGCCCTGAATGACGAAATCGTTCTGTATGCGGTGGATGGTCAATCCGTCATAGAACCCGCTCTCTGCCAGGGAGATGAAGTTCTCCACGGTGAGGGGGGCGGCGTCGGCGTCCAGCGCCAGAGTCACGGTGCCGTAGCCCTCGAAGTCGATGGCCACGTGGCGCACGTTGTCGGACAGCAGCGCCTCCATGGCCTCGCCGTCGTACCTGTTGGCGGCGATATAGGCCTCCTCGGCTATGCGCGCCTCCTCGGCGGCCCGGGCGGCCCGCTTTTCTGCCACGTGCCGGTATATGACGGAGCCTCCGCCGATCACTATGGCCACGGCTGCCACGGCCGCCACGACCGTCAGTATGGTCTTTTTCTTTGCCGCGGCTTTCTCCTCGGCGGTAAAGGCCGGTATCAGATTCTCGGGGACCTTCTCCTCCCCTGCGGTCAGCACGGCGGCCAGGTTGGCGTAGGTCAGCTGATCGGCAAGCTCGGGGCGCTTTTTCTTTGCGGCCTCGACGGCCTTCTCGGCGGAGATGGGCCCGGTGAGGAAGAAGTAGGATGCGGCCTCCTCATCCAGCTTCAGGGCTTTGGCGGTACTGGCCATGTCGAGTCCCGCCTGATTGCGCAGCAGGAGCATAAGCCGCTGGCGCTCGTCCACGGTGGAGAAGGCGGTGAGCAGCAGCTCCTTTGCCTCATCGCCCGGCACCACGCCGCCCGCCGCGTGGGGCACCCGCAGCTTCTTGTCCACGGTGTCGCGCCGGAAGGCGGAGGGGTTCTTCTCCTGTATCGTCTTTTTCGCGAACCGGGCGGCGTAATCCCATATCACGCTGGTAAACGTGCGGTTGATGGGGTTGCCGTTGGAGGCCAGCGACCGCCACAGATTGTCCCATATTCTGGTGAAGGCTTTGGGGGCGTCCTTGCCGTACATCCTCCGGCAGAAGAACATCAGCTTCGGGCCGTAGGCGGATATGAGCTGCCCGCGGGCGCCCTTGTCCCCCTTCGCCGCTTTTGTTATAACACGCCAGTCGTCTTTCATCGAACTGCCTCCTGTGAGGTGATTATTTGTACGGCTCTCATTATACTATCTTCGCGGCAAAAATGGGAGCTTGATTTTGAATTTTGCGTAAATTTTGAAAAGAAAAAGCCCTCCCCCGACGCCGCGCACAGAGGGAAGGCTTTTTTATATCGTTTATTTCTTCTTCTCAGTGCCCGCCTTCTGGGCCGCGCGCAGTGCGGTCAGATCGTCCCGAGAACGCTTTGCGTCCTCGGCGGTCACGTCGTGAGTGCTGTATCTCGCCTCAAGCCAGATATTGCGCAGGTCCTCCGGGTCGGCGCCGGACACCCGCTCACGGTACAGGTCGCAGACCTGGCGGCTGGTGTCGCTGGGCGTCACCGTGCCGATGGAGGCGCAAAGCTGCATGAACCGGCGGAAATTGTGGCGCACCTGATATCTGGGCGTGCCCCGCAGCAGCGTCTGGGCGGGACGGCTCTCCCGGCGGGTCACGCTCTCCCTCGTCACGGTGCCGAAGCTGTCGCTGCGGGGGGCGGACCTGCGCTTTACGATGTTCATTATAACGAACACCGCCAGGCCGATGAAGATGACTATGCCCAGCGCGGTCATTATGGCCTGGAACAGCGGCGATTCGCCGCCCTCCGCCTGCCGGTACATCTGTTCGGCGCTGGATACGGCCATCTCGAAGAACTCCGGCTCCTCCTTGTCGGCCTTGTCGGGGAACAGGAAGCCGAAAATCTTCACTGCGCCGTAGCCTATGCCCACCAGCAGCAGGGCGAAGCCCATCAGCAGCGGGGACAGGACGTGCTGCCACAGCCACAGCAGCACCGCGCCGCAGGCGGCCATGAAGGCGTGGGAACTGAGCGCAAGGCACAGCGCCGCCACCGCCGCGAGTATGGCCAGATTCACGAGGTGGAACTTTACGCCCAGCGCCGCGGCGTTTCTGTGGCGCAGGGTGTTCAGAAGCACTATCGTTGCCGCCAGCCACATGGCGAAAAACGGCACGCTCACCGCGTTGATATGCCGCATTGTCTTCGTGATGAAGGCGGCGACGCAGATGACGGCGAAGAACACTGACGTCAGCGGGAAGGACCGGGATATATCGTCGTAATCGGCGGCAAACCGGCCTGTCAGTGCCAGATATCCGGCGTATATCATCAGGGGTATGGGGAAGATCATCCCCGGGAGGCCGCCTCTCACGCCGATAAAACACAGCGCCAGCAGGGGCAAAGGCGCGTAACGCACAAAGGGCTTGTCGCTTCTGGTGGAGAATATGAGCAGCACCATGCACAGCATGGCGGCTCCGGCGGCGGGCCACGGGTTGACGGTCACGCCCCACAGGGACAGGATATACCCGCCGAAGGTGACGTAAAGGCAGACGTCCCTCAGCGCCTTTTCTGCGTAGATTATCTCCATTCGTCCGCCTCCTTCGTGGTGTCCAGCACCAGAAGCGCACCGCCCAGGCGGTTTTTCGCCGCCGTCAGCGCGGCGCGGGCGCTTTCGGGGATGCCCGGCGTGAGAAGGATGTAGGCTCTCCCCTGCTGCACGCCCCGGCCGATCCGTCCCAGGAGCCGGTTGAGGGGCTCTCCGTGGGTCTTCAGGGAACGGCCCAGGCCCTCCAGTATGGCGTTCATGTGGAGCCGGCCCATGCCGTCGCCCACGGAGGACCAATAGCCGGAGCGTCCTCCCGCCGCGGCGTTGGTGATAAGGGTATAGGACGTGTGGCGGCTCTCCAGCTCCTCGCACACGCCCCGGGTCAGAGAAAAGGTGCGCTCGAGCACCTCGTCCGCCACGTCCGGCGCGTGCTCCATGTTCAGAAGGATGGTGGCCGTCAGCTCCATCGTGTAGTCGAACTGCTTTACCATGAGCCTGTTGTCCCGCAGGGAGCGCTGCCAGGAGATGTTCTTCATGGGCTCGGCGCCGGTGTACTCCCGGAAGCCCATGGTCAGCACCGGGTCCTCAAGGATGAAGCGGCGCACGGACTGCTCCCCCAGATAGCTGCCGAAAACCTTCGTCAGCTCAGGCGGGCGCAGGCTCTCGGGGAAGATGACTATCTCTCTGTAAAGGCTCTCCTCCCGCATGGTCTGGGAAAAGCCCAGCAGGTCTCCGCCGGTGACGCGGGCGCTGCGCACGGTGTACTGTCCCCTCACGGGCAGACTCGCCCCCAGCGTTCTGGTAAGCCGCTGATGGGGCATGAGATAGGTGGTCTGATCCAGCCGGGCATACTTGTCCGCCGGCTGTATTATCCTCACGACAGAGGTCCTCCCGTCGCCCTCCAGATCTATATCATAGGGCAGGTTCTCTGTGGTGCCGAGAAACAGCGAGGGCAGCGGCCCCGTATTCTCAATGGTCGTTATTAACTTGAACCGCTCTCCCGGCTCTGCCGTCAGCGTGGAAAACTGCAGGTCGTAGCGGATATCCCGCACCCCGCGGCGCAGGGTCAGCACCCGCAGCAAAGCGCCGCACACGAAGAGCACGGCGATAAAAAGGATCGTCATATACTCTCGGTAGGCACGCTCACGCCGGCAAGCAGAGCGGTGAAGTAGTCGTCCATCTCCTTTTTGGTGGTTCCGGAGGCGAATATGCGGTGGCCCAGCACGTCGGGCACCAGGGCGCGGATATCCTCGGGTATCACGTAATCCCGTCCGGACAGGGCGGCGGTCACCTGGGCGGCGGAGTAAAGGGCGATGGCGCCGCGGGTGGAAACGCCGTAGGCCAGCTTGCCGTCGTTCCTGGTGCGCTGGACGACGTCCATTATGTACCCGGCGCACTCGTCGGATACCTCCACCTGGGGCCACAGCTTTTTGAGCTGATCTATCTCCTCAAAGGTCACCACGCTGTCCAGTTCCTCGACGATCTGGGACACGGGGCGGCGGGATATGACGGCCAGCTCCTGCTCCCGGGTCATATAGCCCAGGCTAAGGCGCATGAAAAAGCGGTCAAGCTGGGCCTCGGGCAGGGGGAAGGTGCCGTAGTTCTCTATGGGGTTCTGGGTGGCCATGACCATGAATATGCCGTCCATGGGATAGGTCACGCCGTCCACCGTTATCTGCCGCTCCTCCATGGACTCCAGCAGGCTGGACTGGGTGCGGGGCGTGGCGCGGTTTATCTCGTCGGCCAGGATGATCTGGGAGAACAGCGGACCGGGCCGGAACTCGAAGTCCCCGCTCTTCTGATTGTAGAAGTTGATGCCCGTAAGGTCGCTGGGCAGAAGGTCGGGGGTGAACTGTATGCGCCGGAAGCTGCCGCCTATCGTTCTGGCGAAGGAACGCAGCAGCATGGTCTTGCCGGTGCCGGGCACGTCCTCCAGAAGGATGTGGCCGGAGCACAGAAAGCAGGTCAGCACCCGCTCGATGGCGGTATCCTTGCCCACTATGACCTTGCCGCAGTTTGAGAGCACTCTCTCCTTAACGCTGGTGAAAAGACCTGTATCCATATATTATCTACCTCTTTGCGGTATAAATTACTGCGTTTGGCGATCTGCCCGTCAATCGGAAAAAGGCTGTGCATCAAGCCCAGCCTTTTTCTTCCGGTCTCAATCGATCATTCCAGATCCTCGATATTGTCCATCATTCTTGCCAGCAGCTTCAGCAGCGTCTCCCGCTCCTGCACGCTCATGCCCTCCGTGGCGGCGTTGTGCCACTCGGTGAGCAGGGCGAAATACTCGGGGATCACCGATTCGCCCTTTCCCGTAAGCTTCAGCACGTTGCGGCGCTTGTCCTGCTGTGACTGCTCCCTGGTGATATATCCCATGTTCTCCAGCTGGTGACACATGCGGGTTATGTTGCTCTTGTCTATCCGCAGATCCTTGCACAGCATGTCCTGGTTGGCTCCGGGGTGGTTCTTCAGGAAGATGAGCATGGTGAACATGGAGCCGTGGATCTTCTTATGGCTTATATGGGCGTTGATGTAGCGCCTGCGCTGGAGATAGAGAAGACGGATATATCGGGATATTTCTCTTGCGTAGTTGTTCTCGATTTCGTTAGCCACTTTTTTTCTCCGATCGTTCTGTTATTCGCCGGGGTTCATTTCGTGCTCTTTACGGGCTCTTCCGCTGTTTCTCCCCGTTCCAGCTTCTTCATCTCACGCAGCAGCGGGATGAGGAAGGCCACGGCGAGGATAACGCTCAGCAGGTCGGCCACGGCCTGAGAGGACGCAAGTCCGTACACGCCGAAGATCTTCGAAAGGATTATCACGGCGGGGATAAGGCAGATGACGTTTCTGGAAAGGCCCAGCAGTCCCGCCGGTATGGCCCTGCCCAGGGCCTGGAAGAGACCGTTTACTATCATCACCCACATATGGAACACCATGGTGGCGCACTGAGTGCGGACCATGAATTTGCCCAGGGCGATTATATCCGGGTCGCTGCCGTCGGTGAAAAGGCCGATTATCTGGGCGGCGAAGATGAACATCACCGTGCCCAGCACAACGGCGCCGGTGGCGCCCATGGCGCTGCAGGTCCAGAAGGCGTGGCGCACTCTCTTGTAGTTTTTGGCGCCCCAGTTATAGCCTGCCACGGGCTGGAAGCCCTGGCCGAAGCCCATGACGGCGCTGCCCACCAGGCGGGTGCACTTGTTTGCCACGGATACGGCGGCAAGGGCGGCGGTGGAGAAGCTGCCGGCGATGCGGTTGATGACGATGATGGAGACGGTCATGGCGGTGCTGCGCAGGAAGGTGGGTATGCCCATCCTGGCCACCTCGGCGTAGATCGACCATTTGGGGGTGAAGTACTTCAGCTTGATGGCCAGCATCGTCCGCCCCTTTAGGAAGGGGTAGAGAAGCACGGCGAAGCTGATGAGTTTGGAAAGATCCGTGGCGATGGCCGCGCCGGCAACGCCCAGATCGAAGGTGTAGATGAAAAGCGGGTCCAGCGCGATGTTCACCAGGCAGCCGGACACCATGCCCACCATGGAGTAGGTGGTGCTGCCCTCCGCCCTGAGTATCTGGCTGAGGACCACCTCGCCGGCGGTGAGGGGCGCGCCTATGAGTATCCATGAGGCGTAGGCCGAGGAGTGGTGGACTATGTCGGGCGTGGCGCCCAGGGCCCGGACGATGGGATCGACGAACATGAGGCATATTGCCGCCACTATCGCCAGGAAGCCCAGGGCCGTGAAGAAGGTGGTGGAGCCCACCTGCGACGCCTCCTCGTCCCTCTTGGCGCCCAGCAGACGGGATATATAGCTGGAAGCGCCCATTCCGAAGGCGAACGCCGTGGAACGTATGAGCTGCAGCATGGAGTCGTTGACGCCCACCGCCGCCGTGGCCGTGGTGCCGAGCTTGCTGACGAAATAAGTGTCCGCCATGCTGTAGAAGGAGTTTATGAGCATGGAGATTATCATGGGAAGCGCCACTATCGGAATGACCTTGACGACGTTGCCCTCCAGCATCATCGCCCGGCGCTGCTCGCGCTTAAGGGTATTGGGATCAGCCAATTCTGCCACCTCTGCTTTCCGCCGACGACATGCGGAAACGTCTCCTGCCCATATCTCGACTTTTTGTTGTTTAATGTCACTTTATTATATTATAGCGGCGGTGCCTTGTCAATAATTGTCAAAGGCCCGCGGCCAATTCCCGGCCTTGAAATAAGTTGAAAAAACAATGGTCAAAGCCGCCGTTTTCTCCCCTGACGTCCAGCCGGGATACGCGATTTTCTCCCCTTGTCGCATATGCCGATATTTTCCCGCATTTTAACGAAACGCCGACGCCCGTTCCCCCGGTGTACTTTGCCGGGACGGGGCCGCATACTGTTCACCGAAGGGGCGCCGGCGCCCCGAATCGCTGAAGTCCCCGGCAATACGGGGCGGAAGGGAGATAATCATGGTCAAAAGGTTCAAACACTGGATGGATAGGCTGCCGTCCTCCCGGCGGCGGTGGCTGTCCCGGGGGGCCACGGCGCTGGCGGCGGTGCTGATCTTCGCCGCGGTGTCGGCGCCGGAGTACGTCGCCGCCTGGTCGGCGGCGAAGGAAAAGCCCATCTACTGCGTGCAGAGGGACCAGAAAATGGTGTCCCTGACCTTCGACGCAGCGTGGGCTGACGTATGATTGCGGCACGAAAAAAACGCCGCGGATACTGCATCCGCGGCGTTTTGCCGTTGTGAGCGGGTCTTACTCCATGGAGCGGCAGGTCTTGAGCAGCTCGATAATGGGCAGGTGCTGGGGGCAGGCGCCCTCGCACTGGCCGCACTCTATGCAGTCGCTGGCCTTGCCTCTGCCCTCGGTGGCGATACTGTACTCCCTGCGGGTACGGAAGGCCTCGTTGCCCCGCTGCCGGTTGCTTACGGCGAAGATCTCGGGGATGGGTATGTTCATGGGGCAGCCCTCGGTGCAGTAGTGGCAGGCGGTGCAGGCGATGGCCTTGTCGCCCTGGATAGCCTCCTGAGCCCGGCGGATCACGTCCTGCTCGGCCTCGTCAAGGGGCTTGAAATTGCGCATATAGCTGAGGTTGTCCTCCATCTGGGCGATATTGGACATGCCGGACAGCACGGTGATGATGCCGTCCATGCTGGCCACGTAGCGTATGGCCCAGCTGGCCAGGGACATATCAGGCGCGGCGGCCTTGAGTATCTCCTGCACGGCGGGGATGGGGTCGGCAAGGGCGCCGCCCTTGATGGGCTCCATCACGGTGATGGGCTTGTTGTGGCGGCGGGCCACCTCGTAGCACTCCCGGGCGCGGATGCCGGGGTTCTCCCAGTCGGCGTAGTTGATCTGCAGCTGGATGAAATCCACGTCGGGATGGGCGGTAAGCAGTTCCTCCAGCAGCTCGGGGTCGGCGTGGAAGGAGAAGCCCCAGTGCTTGATGAGGCCCTTGTCACGCTGCTCCTTGACGAAATCCCAGATGCCGTACTTGTCGTAGGTGACGTAGCTGCCCCGCTGGAGAGCGTGGAGCAGATAGTAGTCGAAGTATCCGGCGCCGGTGCGCTCAAGGCTGGTGGCGAACTCGGCCTTGGCCTCCTCTGCGTTGTGGATGGACGCGTTATTGGCGTTGAGCTTGGTGGCGATGGTGTAGGCGCTGCGGGGGAAGCGGTCGGCCACCGCGGCCTTGAAGGCTCTCTCGCTGTCGCCGTTGTTGTACACGTAAGCGGTGTCGAAATAGGTGCCTCCGGCCTCGATGAACATATCCGCCATTTTGCAAACCTGGGGGATATCTATGGAGCCGTCGGGATTTTTGGGCAGGCGCATGAGACCGAAGCCCAGCTTGAAGGTGTCCTTTCCGAGATAATCTGACATTATACCTTTCCTCCTTAGTCGGTAAAATACGTTTTCCGGGGCGTGAGGCCCCGCACTCCCGTACCTGCAAATAATTATCGATTTTATTATATATTCGCCCGGCCGTCATTGCAAGGGCTCCGGGCCGTCGGCGGGCAAAAAAACGGACCCTGCCGGGTCCGTTTTCTCTTATATTCCGTTTTACGCGAAGGACCCCGCCAGGATCTTTATTATGATCGGGAACAGGGCCACGGTTATGGTCAGCCGGGCCAGCTGCAGCACGGAGACGGTGGGGGCGTCGGCGTTGAAATCCGGGGCCAGCAGGGCGAACTCCGTAGCGCCGCCGGCGGAGGAGGACATCATGGCGGTGACTATGTCCATGCCGGTGGAGCGGCTGAGGATCACGGCCAGGGTGATGTTGATGATCGTGAAGCCCACGACTATGAGCAGCGCGGGGATAACGGCGCTCTTGAGGGATTCAAGGGACGCGGCGTTCATGTTAAGACCTATGAGGGAGCCGCTGAGTATCTGGGTGGCCACGCGCACGTCCCTGGGCATGTACAGTCTGTCGGTCTTTATGTTCACGGCGGCCACCACTATCATGGTGACTATGAGTATGGCGGAGGAGAAATCCAGCAGCTCGCCCAGCGCCCAGCCGATGGCGCCGCCGACGACGGCCACCGCAGCGGCGAAGATGATGCGTTTTTTCTTCTCGTCTTTGGGCAGGGACTTTTTCTTCTCCGCAGCTCTGACCTGCTCGGAGGGCTCCGGCGCCGTGTACTCAACGCCCTCTTTTTTCGCCTTGCGTTTGGCGGCGATTTTGCCTACCACCTGCACCAGCGGCAGAGACACCAGATACACGGACAGCAGCCGCACCACCTGCAGAAGGGCCACCACGGAGGAGTCGCCGCCCATGTCCATGGCCAGCAGGGACATATCGGTTATGCCGCCGGGGGCCACGGCGAACAGCGCCGTCGGGAAATTGAAATCTGAGGCGAAATAGAAGATGAAGCCCATGCCCAGGCACAGCCCGATGATGCACACGACAAGTATCACCGCGGGCTTTATCAGCTTCAGGAGGGAGCGCACGCTGTCCCTGGTGACGGACATGCCTATGAACAGTCCCGCCACGGTCTTGGTGAGTATCTTCACCTCCGTGGGCATGTACATTTTGCCGGTGAGTATGTTCAGCGTTCCCACCACGATGATGGCGCCAACCAGCGGGCCCGCGGGGACCTTGAGCTTTTTCAGCGTGATGCCTCCCGCCGCGCCGGCGATTATCGTGATGACGAGCCACAAGAGCTTTTCCATTTCCTTACCCCCGAGGATCAAAAATCCGGTTCAAGTCGTTCAAACGGCAAGAGTATACCATAATCGAGGCTTTTTGTAAATCTCAAAGTGCGCGGCGGGGCTTTCCTCTCACCATACGAAGGGCACCAGACGGTATCTGACCTTCTCCACGTACTCGCCGTAGCCCTCCAGTCCCTCGGTAAGCACCTTTTCCTCGTTGAGTATGCGCTTGACGATGATGGGCACGTAAAACAGCAGTATCAAAAAGGATATAAGAGCGCCCAGCACCAGCCCCATGGAGAGGAAAAGTATCAGCGTGGCGGCGTACATGGGATGGCGCACCAGACCGTAAAGGCCGGTGTCCACCACCTTCTGCCCCTCCTGCACCTCGATGGTCCGGGAGAGATATTCGTTCTCCCGAAGCACCTCGCCGTAGAGGGCGTAGGCGCCCAGGAAAAGCGCCGCGCCCGCGTACGTGAGCCATTTCGGCAGCTGCAGCCACCCGAAGCGGAAGGACAGTCCCGCCATGACGAAGGCCGCCAGGAACATCAAGCCGCTGAGGGCCACCACGGTCCTCTGCTCCCCCTCCCGCTCCTTCGCGCTGAGCCTTTTCTCAAGCAGGGCAGGACTTTTTGCCATCATCACCAGTCCGGCGCAGAACATGGGGATGAAAAGGATCGCCATGAAAAGCCATCCGCCGGGCCACCGCAGCGTCCCGGCGGGCAGGAACAGCAGCGCCCCCACCAGGATGACTCCCGCAAAATACTTTGCCATGGCCTGAACAAACAGCTTTTTCGTCATAAAACCACCGTCCGTTTCTTTATTGCCGCGGCGGGACCGTATCTCCGCGCGGCGCAGCGTAAAGCGGCTGCGTCAAAAAAAGTGATTTGTCGAAAGACAAATCACTTTTCTGGCACGCCCGGCGGGACTCGAACCCACACTCTTCGCCTCCGGAGGGCGACGTGTTATCCATTACACTACGGGCGCATATAACGCGGTTTTCAGCCGCAAGGGGTATTATAGCAAAAAAGTTTCCCGGTGTAAAGTGCGGCGGGGCCTTAATTCTTGTTTTAATTTGTCGCTTATGATAGAATGTACGGGTAATCCCATCTTAAGGCTGGTGAAAAGGAATGGACGAGCAGAAGGGAAATTTCAAGACTCAGGTTTTCGGCGGATTTGACCGCCACGACGTTATCGAATACATCGAGAAGCTGGCCGCCCAGAGAAACGCCTATCAGAAGGAGCGGGACGACCTGACCGCCCTCAACGAGGAGCTGGCCGGGGCGAAGTCCGCCCTTGAGGCGGAGCTTGAACAGGTTAAGGAGGAGCTGCGCTCCGCCGTTGACGGGGCACAGGCCGCCCGGCGGGAGGCCGCGGAGAAGGCCCTTTCCGTAGTCGGCGAGGCACGGCAGGCCTGCGCCGCCGTCAGAGCCGACGTGGAGGAGAGCGCCCGAAAAGTCCGGGCGGAGCTGACCGTCACCGCGGAGGCCATCGGCGGCATAACCGCCAGTCTCGACGCGGCGGACCAGCGGTTCCAGGCCATCGCCGCCGAGATATCCGCCTCCCGCGGAGAGGATGAGGACGGAGAGGAGAACGATGGCTGAGTTCGCCCTGCACGTCTCCGAACTGAAGGCGGCCATACCGGAATTGTCCGTCGGCAGCCGGGTCTATCTGACCGGCACCGTCTACACCGCCCGGGACGAGGCTCATCAGGCTCTTTTCGACCTGCTGGACGCGGGCGAGCCCCTGCCCTTCGACGTAAACGGCGCGGTCATATACTACGCCGGCCCCACCCGGGGAAAGCCCGGCACGGTGTTCGGCGCCTGCGGCCCCACCACCTCCGGCAGGATGGACAAATTCACCCCCCGCCTTCTGGACCTGGGCCTGACGGCCATGATAGGCAAGGGGAACCGCTCCCCCGAGGTGGTGCTGTCCATGATAAAAAACGGCGCCGTCTATTTCTGCGCCGTGGGCGGCACCGGCGCCCTCATCGCCAAATGCATCAAGGCCGCCCGGGAGGTGGCCTTCCCCGAGTTCGGCACCGAGTCCGTCAAGGAACTGACCGTGGAGCGCATGCCCCTGATCGTCGGCATCGACGCAGAAGGCCGCAACATATACGAAGAGGGCGTTAAAAAGTACAAAAGATAAGAAAAGCGGAGGAGATAGATCTCATCCGCATTTTCGGAACATTTTTCCCCGCCGGCGCGTCTAAAAGGACAAACCCCCGAAAGGAGAACACCATATGAAAAAGACGATCGCTGCCGCACTGGCCGCTTTGACGCTGTTTGCCCTGTCCGGATGTGCCGTAACGAAGGCCTCTCCCCTGCCTGAAAAAGATGAACCCGTGCCGGAAATCGAAATCGAAACCGCGCCGCCGGAGAGCACAGCCGCCGAGATAAGCGCGGCGGCAGAGCCATCAGATTCCCCTGATGTGCCGCCCGACGAGCCTGACGAGATAACGGAGGAAAATCTCGCCGTGGCTGAGCTGGGGGATATTTTTATCTCCCTTCCAATGCCCGAGGGCTGGGAGTGGGAGGAAATAAACGACGATAACGGCGGCAGCTTCGGCATATGTTTCTGGAAGAGCGGCGACAGAAGCCAGTACGCCGAGGTCAAATACTGGGAGTCCTTCGGCGTATGCGGCACCGGTCTGACCGAGGAGAAGGTCGATTTTCCCTCCGGCAGCAGCGCCTGGATCGGGTACTACGACGGAGGCAGTGACTGGAGCTTTGTCAGCTTCTGCGACGATCACAAGGGCTTCGCCGCCATCAACAGCGGTCTCTGCGGCGAAAAGGCCCTTACCGCCCTCGACATGCTGGGCAGGGCCGAGATAGGCTTTACGGACTGATCCGCACAAAAAAAGCAGGCGCCCGGCGCCTGCTTTTTTATATCGTTTTCGTCATCAGCACCCGGCTGCCGTCGTCCCGGAAAACGCCGTAGCCCCGGCGCCCGTAGAGGCGGCGGGCCCCCTCGTTGGACTTTTCCACGTGGAGGGCGACGGTGCTTATCGTCAGGGAAGCGGCGTACTCTTCGGCCATGTCCATGAGCCTTGAGCCTATGCCCCTGTTCCTGTACCCCTCCGTGACGCAAAAATCGTTCAGATAGATATAGTCGCCGTACTCCTCGCCCCGGTGGACCTCCACGGACACGAAGGCGGCGATGAAGTCCCCTTCCCTGGCCACGAATATCACGTCCTCGCCGCCGAAGTACCCGTCGGTTCCGGCGTCACCGTAGGCGGACACGTCCTCCGTACGGAATATGGTCCGCAGCATCTCTTCAAAAAGCTCCTCTATCCGTCCCGCGTCCGCCGGGACGGCTTTTTCATACGTAATCGTCACGGTCGATCCTCCCCCTCCAGCAGTCGGATGAAGCAGCTGGGGCCGTCGCCGCCGTAAATCACGGCGAACCGCCCCTCCGGCACGTCTTTGACGGCGACGGCGGCATTTTCACCCTCCGTCAGCGACCTGCGGTAGGCTATATCGATGCCGGTCACGTTCTCGAAGGCGTCCTCGGGCATGGCCTGCGCGGCCAGATCCAGATAGCGGGTGTTGTGCACGTGGCCGTTGAAGTCCATATCCGCCCTGCGCAGCGCCACGGGGACGGCCTCCCCCATATCGGCAGGGGGCCGGAGCCGCGGCATGGGAGTATCGAAAAGGGCCTTCGTCTCCGGGCCGTAGGGCTCGTACCTGTCCGGCCCGATCCGCATTATCCTCCCCGTTTTCGCCTCGATGAGAGCGAATTTGGCCTCCGCCCGCACGAGGATATCGCCTTTCCCGTCCGCCACGGTGTAATCTCTGAGCACCGATACTGGATTCGTCAGTTCCCTGGCCCAGGTGGTGACGGTGACGGAGTCGAACATCCCGGGCAGGGCCGTTATACGCACCCGCCACTGGGCGTTGATCCACGCCACGCCCTCCCGCAGGTTTGAATAGACGTCGTCCCCGGCGGCGTGGGAGTGATGGCCGCCGATGTCCTCTATGATGCACAGCAGCGACGAAAGGCTCATTCGCCCCCTGCGGTCGAAATCTGCCATGCGGGGGGTGTATTTCTCTTCAAAGAACATGGTCTGCCCTCTTCCGTAAGCAGAGCCGCCGCGCACACGGTCGCGGCGGCTCTTTTTTCTTTTTAAATTCGCGTCACAGCAGCATGTACATGCAGCCGTAGATGCCCGCGTCGTTGCCCAGACGGGCCAGCTCGAAGCGGGTGTTGCGGCAGCCGTGGAAGGCGTACTTCAAAAACGCCTTCTGCGCCCCGCTGGCCAGCTGCTGACCGGCCTTGCTGACGCCGCCGCCCAGCACGATTATCTCCGGGTCCACCACGGCGGCTATGACGGCGCAGCCCTTGCCGAGGCTGTCGCAGAAGGAATCGGTTATCTCCCGGGCCAAGGTGTCTCCATCCTTGGAAAGGTCCCATATATTCTTGCTGGTCAGCTCCGTATCCCTGAGCTTCGAGGGGGCGTCGGACTCCTCCAGCATGCGCTTTGCGGTGCGCACCAGGCCCGTGGCGGAGGCGTACTGCTCGAAGCAGCCGCAGTTGCCGCAGCCGCAGGGGACGGTCTCATCGTCGTTGATGCGGATGTGGCCCACCTCGCCGCCGGCGCCGTGGCTGCCGTTGACTATCTTGCCGTCCACGACGATGCCGCCGCCCACGCCGGTGCCGAGGGTTATCATCACAAGCTGACGGCTTCCCTTGCCGCCGCCCATCCACAGTTCTCCCAAAGCCGCCACGTTGGCGTCGTTGGAGCATTTCACGTTCATGCCCAGAAGGCCGGACAGCATTTTCTCCACGTCCACAACGCCCCAGCCCAGATTTACGCAGCCGTTGACGACGCCGTCGGCCACGGGGCCGGGTACTCCCACGCCCACGCCGAGAACGTCCTGCGCGGTTATGCCCTTTTTCGCCATGTGGCCCTTGATGCTCTCCGCCACGTCGGGCAGGATGGCCTCGCCGCCGGAGGCGGTGTCGGTGTCGATCTCCCATTTCTCCAGCAGTTCGCCGGAGCTGGTGAAAAAGCCTATCTTTACAGTGGTGCCGCCCACGTCGGCGCCGTAGCCGTACTTTTCCATGCTCTTGCCTCCAGTCAGATCAGTAAAGGACCATGTAGCGGTTTATCTCCCAGTTGGACACTCTCGTGCGGTACTCCTCCCACTCTCTCCACTTGCCCTCGGTGTACTGGGTGTAGATGTGCTCGCCCAGCACCTCCCGCATAAGGGCGTCGTGCTCCAGGCAGATGAGGGCCTCCTCGAGAGAGCCGGGAAGGCTGTCTATGCCGTGGGCCCTGCGAAGGCCCTCGTTCATCTCGTAAATGTTCTCCGCTATCTCCGCCGGAGGCGTCAGGCCCTTGATCATGCCGTCAAGTCCGGCCGCCAGGCACAGGGAGAAGCTGAGATAGGGGTTGCAGGTGGGGTCGGGAGAACGGAGCTCTATACGGGTGCCCTTGCCCCGGGAGGAGGGTATCCTCACCATGGCGCTGCGGTTGGCCGCGCTCCACGCCAGATAGCAGGGTGCCTCGTAGCCCGGCACCAGCCGCTTGTAGGAGTTCACCAGAGGGTTGGTGATGGCGCTCATGCCCTTTACGTGGGCAAGGATGCCGGCGATGAAGCCGTAGCACTCCTTTGAAAGCCGCAGGTCTCCCGCCTCGTCGTAGAATATGTTGTTACCGTCCTTGAAAAGGGACATATTGGTGTGCATGCCGGAGCCGGCTATGCCGTAAATGGGCTTGGGCATGAAGGTGGCGTGAAGGCCGTTCTTCTGGGCGATGGTCTTCACCGCCAGCTTGAAGGTCATTATGTTGTCGGCGGCGGTGAGGGCGTCGGCGTACTTGAAGTCTATCTCATGCTGACCGGCGGCGCACTCGTGGTGGGACGCCTCTATCTCGAAGCCCATGTCCTCCAGGGCGAAAACGATCTCCTGACGGGTGCTGTCGCCGTGGTCCATGGGACCCAGGTCGAAGTAACCGGCCTCGTCGCCGGTGGTGGTGGTGGGACGGCCGTTCTCATCGGTCTCGAACAGGAAAAACTCGCACTCGGGACCCACGTTGAAGGAGTAGCCCATATCGGCGGCCTTCTTCAGCATCCGCTTCAGGTTGCCCCGGGGATCGCCCACGAAGGGGGTACCGTCGGGGTTGTACACGTCGCAGATGAGCCGGGCCACGTTGCCCCGCTGGGGCTTCCAGGGCAGAAGGACGTAGGTGTCCAGATCCGGATAGAGATACTGATCAGACTCGTGTATGCGGGTAAAGCCCTCGATGGAGCTGCCGTCTATCATTATCTCGTTGCTGACGGCCTTCTCTATCTGGGACTGGGTGATTGTCACGTTCTTGAGCTGGCCGAATATATCGGTGAACTGCATGCGGATGAACTCCACGTTCTGCTCTTTTACCATTCTGACGATGTCTTCCGGGGTATATCTGGCCATATCGATCTCCTTCCGGCCATATCAGCCTGCAAGATATTCAAAAGGCGCGCTCTGCAGCGCCCGTATTCGCCCATATTGGTATAAGTTTATTATCTTTCTCACCTTTTGTCAAACTAATTTGAGGAGGCGGCGGACCGGGCCGTCCGCTGTGGCGTCTCCCTCCCCTCCGGCATAGTCTGTTACCGGCGGGGCAGACCCGCCAAATAAACCCGGAGGTCGAAAGATGTCGGATTCTCTTGCCGTCGCCTGCGGCATAATCATACCGTTCATCGGCACGTCGCTGGGGGCGGCGCTGGTGTTTCTCCTGCGGGGGGAGATAAAAAGCTGGGTACAGACGGCCCTCAGCGGCTTTGCCGCCGGGGTCATGCTGGCGGCGGGGGTGTGGTCGCTGCTGCTGCCCGCCATAGACATGGCCTCCCGGACGGAGGCGGCGTCATGGCTGCCGCCGGCGGGCGGGTTCCTGCTGGGTACCGTGTTCCTGTCGGCTCTTGACAACATCATCCCCCATCTCCACGCCAACGGGGGCGTCCCCGGTCCCCGGCTCACGAGCCGCTCGGCCATGCTGGTGCTGGCCGTTACGCTGCACAATCTGCCGGAGGGAATGGCGGTGGGCGTACTGCTCTCGGCCCTTCTGTCACGGGTGCCGGGGGTGACGGCGGCGTCGGTGCTGGCCGCCGCGGCGGGCATAGCGCTGCAGAACCTGCCGGAGGGGGCGGTGATATCCATGCCTCTGGCGGGCCAGGGCATGGGCCGGGGAAGGGCCTTCGCCATGGGCGTGGCCTCCGGCGCGGTGGAGCCGGCGGGGGCTGTGTTCACCCTGCTCCTCACCGCCGCCATGACTCCCCTTCTGCCCTGGATACTGTCCTTCGCCGCGGGAGCCATGTTCTACGTGGTGCTGGAGGAGCTGGCCCCGGAGTTCCACGAGGGAGGCATATCCGACGCGGGCACCCTCAGCGCAGCCGCGGGCTTTGCCGTGATGATGGTGCTGGACGTGGCTCTGTCGTAAACGAAAAAGGGAAAGACCGGAAGGAGGCGCTTCGTAAGGATGTGCCTCCTTCCCTTTGAAAGCGGGGTAATTGACCACGCCGGTCAGCATGGGATTTTGCCCCACACGATCCAAAAGACGAAATCGGCGTGACCGAAATGGTCACGCCGATTTTATATTCTTTCAAGCGGGCGATTACCGCCTCAGACAGCTTCCCTAAGAAGAGCCGTCGGGGCCTTTCCCTTTTTCGTTATCTTATTCTTACTCTATGATCTCGAAGGACTGGGCGATGCCTTTCATAACCTCGTAGGCGTTGTCATAGGACTCGTCGCTGCACACCATCACCATGGTATACATGCTCACGTCGGTGGTCCAGACCGCAGCGGTGCCGTTTACGGGGCCCTCATAATCCACCGCCCTGCCCTTGTAGCCGCCGATTGTCACTTCGTACTTTTCGTACACCACAAGACCGGGGTTGTCCTCCGCCACGCCGTCGTTCACCAGCTTGTCCAACACTCCGTCCATAGTCTCTGTATAGCACTCAAAGCCGAAGTAATTATAGGAAATGGATATCTTGGCGGAGCCGTCCGGCAAAACGATCGTATAGAGTGCCACGCCGTTATCCCCGTGATACGTATCGGTGACCCAGCTGTCGTCCACCAGGATGGCTGTGAAGTTCACCTCGTCGGCGGGGCTGGATATCTCGGTGCCGGACAGACTGGCCAGCGTCTTGCCGCCGATGAAGTCCTCCGCCGTCTGGAAGGTGTAGAGCATTCCGTCGAGCTCGTCGTAGGCGGCGTCGAACACCGCCTCCGAGCTGAGCACGGTGGCCAGGTACATATAGCTGCCGCTGTACCACGCCACGATGAATACAGGGATGTCGATGCCGTCGGAGCTGACGTAAAGTTCCAGGCCCACGGCGTCATAGCCGCTGAGCGTGCCCTCGACGGCGTCGTCAGCGGAATAGCCCTCGGCGCCGACGCTCTTGATGAAATCGTCGATAGTATTCCGCAGGTCGTCGTAATTCACGGCCTCGCCGAAGTCCTCGCCGGCTATCTGTATCTGGGCATAACCGTATTCGGCGGAGTTGTTCACGAGCTGATAGACGCCGTCGTCGTTGAGGTTGCAGTGCCAGTCGCCGCCGGGCAGCAGCACGTGGAAGTTCTGCTCGCCGAAGGGAGAGAATATCTCGTTGTCGTTGTAGAATGCCTTATCGTAACTGACGGCGGCGCCGCCCTCGTCGGGGGAGAAGAAACGCCAGAGGTTGTCGGGCGTTAACACCTCCATCAAACCGTCTTCCATGTCGGGTACGGAGATAAAGCTGCCGAACAGGATGAAGTTGCGCCCCACGATGCCGTCGTAGCCCCAGAGGAGATCCTGCTCTTCCGAGTCGAGCAGAAGGAATCCCTTGCCGTTTTCCTCCAGCGTCAGGCGGGAGCCCATGTTGGTGGAGTAAGTGCCTGTCAGATCGTACTCGCCGGGGCCGGGACCCAGGTATACGTCGTCCCGGAGACCGGTGTACTTCATCTGGAAATCCTGCCCGTCGGCGGTGAAGGAGAGCCTTCTGCCGTCAAAGGTGAAATCGGTCTCTTCCTCCTCGAACTCGAACCACAGATAGTCGTCGGCCCACTCCAGGCCGTCGAAATACGTGGTGCCGCCGTAGGAGGAGCGGAACATGCCGTAGCCCGCCTCAAGGAGATACATCCAGTCGCCGTCCATGGTCTCATAATAACCCGCCTTCAGAGGGGAGGGCTCGGAGGCAGCGGCGGGCGTATCGTTGGCCGGGGCTGTGGCGGCGGGCGCATCCGTCCCGGCGTCGCCGGAGGGGACCGCCGGCTCGTCGGGCTTGTCCGGCTCTTTTTCGGGCTCCTTTTCCGGTTCCTTTATCTCCGGAGTCTTCAGTTCCGTGCCGGAGAACGTCTCCCCGTCCCCGGTGTCGGCGGCGGGCTCAGCCTTTTTGCCGCAGGCGGCAAGGGAGAACACCATGGCCGCGATAAGAAGTATCGCTATGATCTTTTTCATAAGATTCACCAGCTCTCGTTTCGATTTGGAGCGCTTTTACCATATAATATTATATTTCGCCGCAGCGTGTCAACATTTATCAAAAAACGGGAAAGACCGCGTCTTTCCCGTTTTTGTCCTGATGATCGTTACTGCGCTTCTTCCTCCTCCGGCTCCTTTTTGACGGAGTCCAGCAGGTGCCGCCTCGTCCAGCGCCCGGAGTAGAAGTACCAGATGTTGATGCAGAAGGGGGCGAACCGGGCCAGGGCGTTGCCGTAGAAGAAGCCGATGACGCCCATGTCAAACACGTAGGCCAGCGTAAGGCTTATGCCGATGCGCAGCACCACGCTGTCAAGCACGCCGGAGAAGAAGTTGAGCATGGCGTTGCCGGAGCCGGTGACCACCGCCTGGAAGGGACCCATCACGGCGCTGAGGACGAAGGCGATGATGTTGATGCGCATATACCTTACGCCCAGGGCCACCACGTCGGGCTCGTTGTTGAAAAGGCCGAATATCTTGTCGGGGATGAAGATGGCCATGAGGATGTTCACCACCATCATACCCATCGTCACCTTCAGGGCGGAATAGACGGCCTGCTTGGCTCTTTCCACGTTCCTCGCGCCCAGGTTCTGTCCCACCATGACGGCGGCGGAGGAGTCGATGGACATGATTATGATGTTGAGGAAGCGCTGGATCTTGTTGCCCACGGAGTTGACGGCGCTCTCCACCAGTCCGTAGCGGTTCACCAGGGAGCTGCAGTACATCTGGGACAGGTTGATGAAGGTCATCATTATGGCTCTGGGGACGCCCAGACGCAGGAGCATTTTCAGCGCTTCCCTGTTTATCTTATACGATTTGAGCTTGAAATCGAAGTCGAAATGCTCTTTGTTGCGGTACATGAAGACGTAGGCCGCGCCGAAGGAGATCATCTGGGCGGCTATGGTGGCGATGGCGGTGCCGGCGGCCTCGAGCTTGAATACCACCACCAGCAGAAGGTCCATGAATATGTTGGACACGGCGGCTATCAGCACGAAGATGAAGGGCCGCTTCGACTCGCCCATTCCGCGAAGGCAGGCGCAGATGGCGTTGTAGCCGTAGATGAAGGGCAGGCCGAGGGCGGTGATTATCATGTAGCTCTCCGCCTGACCGAAGGCTGCCTCGGGACAGTGCAGCCAGCCCAGAATGGTGGTGCAGCCGGCTATGCTCACGGCGGCGAACACCAGGGACGCGCCCATCATCACGGTGATGAGGGTGCCCATGGCGGTGGTTATCTTCTTATATTCCCTGGCGCCGGAAAGCTGGGATATGTATATCTCGCCCGCCGCCGCGAAGCCCACGGCGAAGTTGGTGAGCATGTTCACCACGTCGCCGCCGGTGGACACGCCCACGGTACCCACGCTGCCCACGAACCGGCCTATGATGATGAGGTCCACCGTATTGTAAAGCTGCTGGACGAGATTTGCCAGCATTATGGGGAAGGCGAACTTAATAAGGGTCTTGAAAATGCTGCCCTGCGTAAGATCACTGCCGATCCTGGACGACGCCGCCATCGTATCTCTCCTCTCCGGATTAAACTTTAATACGCCGCCCCGATCGCTTACGGCGTCCGGGGCGGCGTCAGTGACAAGCTGATGCTTTTATTATATCTCTTTGAGCTCCTCAAGGCAATAAGAGCAGATGTTTTTCCCGTGGAAATCCACGACGTTGGTGCCGCGGCCGCAGAAGGTGCAGCTGGGCTCGTACTTTCTGAGGATGACCGCGTCCTCGTCCACGTATATCTCCAGCGGGTCCTTTTCGGCTATGTCCAGCGTTCTGCGCAGCTCGATGGGAAGCACTATTCTCCCCAGTTCGTCAACCTTTCTGACTATTCCCGTCGATTTCATGGAAACCTCCCCGTCCTGAAGACGATCTTCTTTGTTGTCGTATATTGTATCAAAACAGGACAGGCTGTCAATGTGAAAAATATACAATACTCAGGCGATTATACAGTGATTAAAGTTGCAAAGTACCATAATATTCGCAAGCAAAAGTTATGTAAATTCTGTCGTTTTCCCGCTTTTAACGCCAAAAAAGCGCTCCCGGGTTGACTTTTTCCCGGAAGCGCTTTTTGTTGTTGATTTAACCAGTTTTCATGGCCCCGGCGGCCTCGTCCAGGGCGATATTGAAGGCGCGGAGATCACGCTCCGCCGTCCGTGATTCGATCTCCCGCATGACGCCGCTTTCCCAGTAGTTCTTCTGATCGAACCAGCCCAGCCTCGCCGCGGGTCCCACGCCGTCCAGCTCCGGGCGGTAGAGCGACGCCGCCTTCTCACCGAAGCGATAATTGTTGTACAGCACGGATAATCTGTCGGGCCGGGAGTACGCCAGGATAAGCCAGGACGCCAGCCCCACCGCCACGAAGAACCGCAGCAGAGGGAAGCCCGGCCGGTAGATGAAGACCAGGATCGCCCCCATCAGTATGGCCAGCACCGCCAGGAACCACCAAACCAGGATTCGCAGGAAGGTCAGACCGTAGGTCTGCACGTAGAGCGTCATGCGCAGGGCGGAGGAGAGCATCATTATATAGGTGCAGGCGCAAATGGCCGTGAGTATGATCTGCAGCGCCCTGCCCCGTCCGAACCGGCGGGTGCAGCGCAGCACGATCAGGCCGTTGAGCGCGGACACGAACAGCAGCTGGAAGAAGCCCTCTCTCGCGTACTGCGCGTAGGAGGTGCCCCCGGGCAGCTTCATGTCCCCCATGATGAGGCCCGCGAACAGATAGCGTATCTGAATGAAGCAGAACACGGCGTATATCACCAGCAGCACCGCCGTGAACGTCACGGCGACAACGCTCTCCCACTGTCTGAGCTCCCTGGTGTCGGACGGTACTGGCCGGTCCGTCTGCCGGGAGATAAGGGCGTAGAAGAATATCGTAATCACGGCGAACCAGACTATGCCCTCGATGATCACGCTCACCGCGTGGGATACGCTGACGTTCAGGTCAAATATCCTGCCCAGCACGTCGGCGAAGACGCTGTCGGCCAGAGCCAGCAGCCAGGATACGAAGATCGCCAGCGGCAGAGCGATCGCCAGCCCCATCAGCACGTAACCGGCCTTGCCGTCGGGTTTTTTCGCTTTCTTTCCCGCCAGCACCCGCCACAGGTACGTCACCGGCTCCCCGACCTTGACGAGGGCGCCGAAGAAAAGGGACATACCCGCTCCGAAGAGCTTTCCGAAGTACCAGCCCCGCATGTCGCCGAAAGCGGACAGCAGCAGTATCGCCAGCAGCACGACTATCCCCGCGCCGCTGACCAGCTGGACGAACCCGTTCATGGTGAAGGGTATCACCCCCGCCAGCAGCGCCATTCCGGCGCAGCAGAAAACGCCGTCCCCCGCTGGCCACGCGCCAAGACCCTTCAGTATATACGCGGTGCAGGCGATCAGCACCGCCGTGAATATCAGGGCGTTGACCCCGTTCCACGCGGTGTCTGTG
This sequence comes from Oscillospiraceae bacterium, assembly GCA_016286595.1. GTDB lineage: Bacteria > Bacillota > Clostridia > Oscillospirales > Oscillospiraceae > RUG626. The sequence goes on from JAEETR010000194.1 coordinate 30,682, forward strand.
AACGTCAGCGCGAAGGTCAGCCCTACTATGGCCGCGGCGCCCAGATACCGCGTAAAGCCCTCCCGCAGCTTTGCGTGGAGCGGCCCCTCGGGGGCGGGCTGCGGCGCCGTGGCCGTCTGATAAGTCTGAGACGCCGTCCCCTCCGTCACAGGCTGGACGGGAACGCTCTCCGGCTCCGGGGCGCCGGTCATATCATATTGTTCACTCATCTTCGTTCTCCCCTCCCGGAATGTACTCCAGGATATCCCCGGGCTGACAGTCAAGGGCTTTGCACAGCGCGTCCAGCGTGGAGAACCGGACGGCCCGGGCCTTGTTGTTTTTGAGTATGGACAGGTTCGCCATGGTCAGGTCCACCTTTTTGGCCAGTTCCCCCGTGCCGATCTTCCGCTTTGCCATGACGACGTCAAGATTCACCACTATCATATCGTCACCTCATATCGTAAAGTCGCTGTCCTCCTTGTAACTGACGGCCTGGTCAAAGACCCCCGCCAGCACGAAGGAGAAAAGTCCGGCTATGAAGAACACCGCCACGATTATGAGCGTTGCCGGAGTAATCAGCACCGCCACGCGTACCGCCGTCACCGCGGCTATGCCCATGGACACCCAGCCCATGCGCCGCAGACTCGTCACGTTCTCCCGCACGAAGCAACTGCCCGCCAGCACGGTGCGGAACATGCGCCGCAGCTCGAAGACTATAACTATCGCCCCCGCGCCGGATATGAGCAGGAGGATGACGTGCAGCAGGTAATAGTCCCGCAGGTGGGGATAAAATCGTCCCCCTATCTTGATGAGCCACGGCAGGGCCGCCTCGCAGGCTATGCCCAGCCAGAACATCGCGTCCAGCAGATATTTTGTGAATAAGGTCAGTCTGTTTTTCATCCTATCCACCTCCCTGTGACAGGCAGGATATCACCTTCCCCGCCGCTTGTCAATATATTTTTTCTGTTATTCGATAATATTATATCGAAAAACCGACGCACCCGATGGGTGCGCCGGTCGTTGACTCCATGCTCCGTCAGTTTATCGCGTAGTGGACCACGGGGCCCAGATCGTCATAGGGGTCGCGGAATATATGCTGGCCGTTGTCCAGGGCGGCGATCTTTGCCATATCGTCGGCGTCCAGGGCGAAATCGAATATCTGTGAGTTCTGCAGGATCCGCTCGGCGTGGACGGACTTGGCTATGCACACCACGCCGCTGTCCAGCTGCCAGCGCAGGCATATCTGGTAAACGGTCTTGCCGTACTTCTCGGCGATGGGCCGCAGCACGTTCTGCACCGCGTCCACCCCCGCCAGCTGACCGTTCATCAGCGGGGAGTAGCACTCCAGCTGGATGCCCTTATCCCTGCAGTACTCCTTCAGCCTGAGCTGCTGGAAGCGGGGATGGCACTCCACCTGGTTCACCATGGGATATATGCCCACCTCTTTGTAGACCCGGTCGATGATCTCGGGGGGGAAGTTGGAAACGCCGATGGCCCTTATCTTGCCCGCCTCGTACATCTCCCGGAAGGCCTTGAAGGTCTCCACGTATTTGTCCTCGTGGGGACGGGGCCAGTGGATGAGGTACAGGTCAAGATAGTCGAAGCCCAGCTTGCCAAGCGTGTTGTCCAGCTCGGTGTAGGCTCTGTCGTAGCCGTTCTCGCCGGACAGCTTGGAGGTGACGAAAATCTCCTCCCGGGGTATGCCGTAGGAGCGGACGGCCTCACCCACGGCCTCCTCGTTGCGGTAACCGGCGGCGGTGTCTATGGCGCGGTAGCCGCAGTCCAGGGCGGCGGTGACGGCGGCGCGGCACTCGTCCAGATCGCGGATCTGGAAAACGCCCAGCCCCAGCCAGGGCATCTTGACGCCGTTGGAAAGAGTGGTAGTGCATTTAATATTGTCTATCATTTCACATCACCTTTCTCAATAATATTATGTATTTACTTGATTATCTTCGGGTCGGGACGCTTGCCGTTGGGGTTGGGCACGAAGATGTGGTCGGGCTCGGGCAGCAGCTTGTCGCCGTTGTCCAGGGTGGCGATGGCGGCCATATCCTCCGCGTCCAGCTCGAAATCGAAGATGTCGGCGTTCTGGGCAAGGCGCTCTCTGTGCAGGCTCTTGGAGATGCACACCACGTCGCTGTCCAGCTGCCAGCGCAGGCAGATCTGGAAAACGTTCTTGCCGTGCTTCTTCGCGATGGGGTCCAGCACGCTCTGTATGGCGGGGGCCGTGGCCAGCTGACCGTTTATGAGGGGGGAGTAGCACTCAAGCTGTACGCCCTTTTCCCTGCAGTACTTCTTCAGCTCGATCTGCTGATAGCGGGGATGGCACTCCACCTGGTTCACCATGGGGTAGATGCCCAGCTCGTCGTGTATCTTCTCCATATGCTCGGGCAGGAAGTTGGAAACGCCGATAGCCCTGATCTTTCCGGCCTCCATCAGCTCCATCATGGCCTTGAAGGCTTCCACGTATCTGCCCTCGCTGGGTCTGGGCCAGTGGATGAGATACAGGTCAAGGTAATCCATACCCAGCTCCTTCAGGCTCTTCTCAAGACCGGAGTAGGCCAGATCGTAGCCGTTCTCGCCGGACAGCTTGGTGGTGATGAAAAGCTGCTCCCGGGGAATGCCGGACTCCCGGATAGCCTCGCCCACGGCTCTCTCGTTGCGGTAGGCGGGGGCGGTATCGACGGCCCGGTAGCCCAGCTCCAGCGCCATCCGCACGGAGTTCTTGGCGTCCTCCAGATTGTCGACTCTCCAGGTGCCAAGACCGAACCAGGGCATCTCCACCCCGTTCCACAGCTTCGCGGTACTCGTAAGACTGTTCTTCATCTCGTGATCTATCCTCCATATCGTAATTAAGGCGGGCTTACGGCCCGCATGGTCTCCCATTATGCATATTTTACCACCTGGAGTGCGCTCCATGTCAAGTGCTCTGCCCCTTTAAATAATTGAAATGCGGCGGCATAATATTAGCACTCTCGATTTTAGAGTGCTAATATTCACAGTTTGTTCATAAATCCGGCGGGTGACGGTGCTATAATATCCTCGTATCAAAAGCCGCGGCCGCCTCAGGGCGGCGAAAAAACTATCGGAGGCGATAAAATGGCCAGAAAGCAGTTCAAGGCCGAGTCCAAGAAACTCTTGGACATGATGATAAATTCCATCTACACCCATAAGGAGATATTCCTCCGGGAGCTCATCTCCAACGCGTCCGACGCCATAGACAAGCTGTGCTACGTGGCGCTGACGGACGAGGGCGTGGGCATGAGCCGGGCGGATTTCCGCATCCGCGTAACGCCCGACAGGGAAAACCGCACCCTCACCATCTCCGACAACGGCATCGGCATGACCGCCGAGGAGCTGGAGTCCAACCTGGGCGTCATCGCCCGGTCCGGATCCGCGTCCTTCACCGCGGGTATGGACAAGGAGAAGGCCGACAGCGAGGAGCTGGACATAATAGGCCGCTTCGGCGTGGGCTTTTACAGCGCCTTCATGGTCGCCTCGGAGGTGGCCGTGATCTCCCGGGCCTACGGCTCGGAGCAGGCCAGCCGCTGGGAGAGCCGGGGCGCGGACGGCTACACCGTCTCCCCCTGCGA
>JAEETR010000195.1 GCA_016286595.1 Oscillospiraceae bacterium
ATAGGCGAACCACTCCAGATCGGTGTCGGGCTCGCAGAAGAATTCCAGTTCCATCTGCTCGAATTCCCGGACCCGGAAGATGAAGTTCTTGGGGGTGATCTCGTTGCGGAAGCTCTTGCCTATCTGGCAGATGCCGAAGGGCAGCTTCCTGCGGGTGGTGCGCTGCACGTTCTTGAAGTTGACGAATATGCCCTGGGCGGTCTCGGGCCGGAGATACACCTCGGTGGTGTTGTCCTCGGTGACGCCGATATGGGTCTTGAACATGAGGTTGAACTTGCGGATGCCGGTGAAGTCGCACTTGCCGCAGCCGGGGCAGGGTATCTGCTTCTCGTTTATGAAGGAGACCATGTCGTCGTTGGTCATGGCTTCCACCACGACGCCCTCCATGGGGTTCTCGACGAGCCAGTCCTCGATGAGCTTGTCGGCTCTGTGGCGCATCTTGCAGGAGCGGCAGTCGATGAGGGGGTCGTTGAAGTTGACCACGTGGCCGGAGGCCACCCACACCTGGGAGTTCATCAGTATGGCGCTGTCAAGCCCCACGTTGTAGGGGTTTTCCTGCACGAACTTCTGCCACCAGGCCTTTTTCACGTTGTTTTTCAGCTCCGCGCCCAGAGGGCCGAAGTCCCAGCTGTTTGACAGGCCGCCGTAGATCTCGCTGCTGGGGTAGACGTAGCCCCTGCTCTTGCACAGATTGACGATCTTGTCCATGGTCTTGTCGGTAGGATTCATTTTTTAGTTCCTTTCACTGCCCCCACTGGCTGTGAGGGGTAATATAAACGGAAATACACGATTCCGCGTTAACTATAAAATTATATACGATTGAGCGGGAAAGTCAACAAAGACGGGAAAACTGCCGCATTTCGGGGAAAAGATCGGGCCGGGGCAAATTGACATAATGCCGCCGTTCTGCTAAAATTTACACGTAAAAACAGCGCCGTACGCGGCGCTCGAGCGAGGTTTTCCATGGCGGTTTTCGACAAGATCGACCCGGCGGTACGGCGGGAGACGGGGTATATAGCCCTGTGCACCCTCATCCTCAGCGCCGTGATGGAGGCGGTGTTCCTCATCGCGGGCAGATGGGGCCTTCCCGTGCTGCTGGGCAATATACTGGGCGCCGCGGCGGCCGTGCTCAACTTCCTCCTCATGGGTCTTACGGTGCAGAAGGCCGTGGACAGGGAGGAGGCGGAGGCGAAGGCCTCCATGAAGCTGAGCCAGTCGGTGCGGATGGTGATGCTGTTCGCCGTGGCGGCGGCGGGCGTGGGACTGAGCATATTCAACGGCATAGCCGTGATAGTGCCCCTTTTCTTCCCCCGCGTGGCCGTGGCGGTGCAGCCCCATACGCCCTGGGGCGATCGGCAGGACGGAGGTGACGGCGATTGACCGAACCTAAAAAATCCTTCCAGGCGGCGGATATCGCCCTTCTGGCGCTGACCGCGCTGCCCATAGCGGCGGGCATAGCGCTGAAGGTGCTGCTCATCCCGGCCTCGGAGGGCATAGACATCCGGGGAGCCTTCATCTTCTTCACGGTAAGGCTGCCGTTTGCCGAGATACCGGTGACGGAGTCACAGATAAACTCCTGGCTGGTCATCCTCACGGTGCTCTTCGCCTGCCTTTACCTGACCCACGGCATACGGGCCGGGGTGAAGACCAGGCGGCAGCTGGCCGCCGAGTGGGTGGTGGAGAAGTGCGAGGGCCTCGTGGTGGAGAACATGGGCGAGTATTTCGCCGGATTCTCCCCCTTCATCGCCGCGGTGATGGTGCTGTCGGCCCTGTCCAGCCTGCTGAGTCTGTGCGGGCTGTTCCCGCCCACCTCGGACCTGAACGTCACGGCGGGCTGGGCCATCCTGGTATTCATACTCATCACCTATTACAAGATGAAGTGCGGCCCGCTGAACTATCTCAGGACCTTCACACAGCCGGTGCCGTTCCTGACGCCGCTGAACGTGATAAGCGAGGTGGCCACCCCCGTATCCATGGCCTTCCGTCACTTCGGGAACATCCTTTCCGGCACGGTCATCTCCGCCCTGGTGGCGGCGGGACTGCAGGGACTTTCTCATATCGTGCTGGGCTGGCTGCCGGGGAAGCTGGGGCAGTTCCCCCTGCTGCAGGTGGGCCTGCCGGCGGCTCTGTCCATCTATTTCGACCTTTTCTCTGCGCTTCTGCAGGCCTTTATATTCGCCATGCTGACCATGCTGTACGTGGCGGGGGCCTTCGATTACGACCTTTACGTGAAACGACGCGAAAAAAAGAACAAATCTGCAACTTACGGAGGATAAGAAAATGTTGGAGCTTGCCATTGGTATCATTCTGGGCTGCTGCGCCCTGGGCGCCGGCGTGGCCATGATAGCCGGTATCGGCCCCGGTATAGGCGAGGGCAACGCCGTCGCCAAGGCGCTGGAGGCCATCGGCCGCCAGCCCGAGTGCCGCGGCACCGTCACCACCACCATGCTCATGGGCTGCGTCGTGGCGGAGACCACCGGCCTTTACGCGCTGGTCATAGCCATACTGCTCATCTTCGTGGCCCCGGGCCGCTTCGTGAAGATACTTCTCGAGAACGTAAAATAAGAGGTACGCTTATGCAGTCGCTGGAAGTCATTTCCATAAACCTGTGGCAGGTGATAATCTCGCTGTGCAACCTGCTGCTGCTGTTCCTCATACTGAAGAAGTTTCTGTTCAAGCCCGTGAAGGCCGTGCTGGACAAGCGGGACGAGGAGATCCGGGAGCGGTATGAGCAGGCGCAGTCCGCCCTTGACAGCGCGCAGGAGGACAAAAAGCAGTGGGATGAGAAGATGCTCACCGCCAGGGACGAGGCCGACGGCATCGTCCGCCGGGCCACCGTGGCGGCGGAGCGCCGTTCCCAGGCCATACTGTACTCCGCCAACAACCAGGCCGACGAGATAGTGCGTCAGGCCCGCGTCGAGGCGCTGCAGGAAAAGCGCAAGGCCCAGAAGAGCATAAAGGCCGAGATAGTGGGCCTTTCCTCCGCCCTTACGGAAAAGCTGCTGGAGCGAGAGATTAACGAGGACGATCACCGGGCCCTCATCGACGAATTCCTTGACAATATCGGAGACGCCTCATGAACGGCGCCGGCAGAGAGTACGCCTCGGCCCTTTTCGAGCTGGCCGCGGAGGAGGGCTGCGGGGAGGAGATATCCCGGGGCCTCGACTACGTGACGCAGGTGTTCCGTCAGGCGCCGGAGTACGCGGATTTCCTGGCCAGCCCCGCCGTGCCCATGAGCGAGCGGCTGGGCAGCGTGGAGGAGTATATCGCCGGCGCGGTGCACCCCCACGTCTCGGCGCTGCTGGGACTGATGACCCGGTGGAACAGGATCCGGGATTTCGACGAGTGCGCCGAAGAGTACGCCCTGCTGTACAACGCAAGTCTGCGCCGGGCGGAGGCCGTGGCGTACAGCGCCGCGCCGCTGAACGATCAGGAGAAGAAAAGGCTGCTGACGCTGCTGGAAAAGCGCAGCGGACGCAGCGTGGATATCGAGTACCGCATCGACAAAAGTCTCCTGGGCGGAGTGCTGGTGGAGATGGAGGGTACCCGGCTGGACGGCAGCCTGCGCCGCCGCCTGCAGGATATAAAGGATGTAATCAATGAGTCAGACGCCTAAAGAGATAAGCAACATCATAAAGGAACAGATAAAGAACTACCGGGCCAGGGTGGAGATGACCGAGACCGGCACCGTGGTGCTGGTGGGCGACGGCATCGCCCGGGTCTACGGCCTCAGGGACTGCATGGCCAGCGAGCTGCTGGAGTTTGACGACGGCAGTTCCGGCCTCGCCCTCAACCTGGAGGAGGAGACGGTGTCCGTGGCGGTGCTGTCCGACACCGCCGACATCCGGGAGGGCACCGGCGTGCGGCGCACGGGACGGGTGCTGTCCGTACCCGTGGGCGAGAAGTTCCTTGGCCGGGTGGTGAACGCTCTGGGCCAGCCCATCGACGGCAAGGGCCCCATCGAGGCCGCGGGAACGCGGCCGGTGGAGTCGGAGGCGCCGGGCATTATCAAAAGGCACAGCGTGGACGTGCCCATGCACACCGGCATCAAGGCCATCGACAGCATGATACCCATCGGCAGAGGCCAGCGGGAGCTGATAATCGGCGACCGGCAGACCGGCAAGACAGAGATCGCTCTCGACACCATAATAAATCAAAAGGATACCGGCGTTATCTGCATATACGTGGCCATCGGGCAGAAGAGCACCAGCGTGGTGCAGATAGCCGGTGAACTGATGCGCTGCGGGGCGCTGGACTACACCATAATCGTATCCGCCTCGGCCTCGGAGAGCGCGCCGCTGCAGTACGTGGCCCCCTATTCCGGCTGCGCCATGGCGGAGTATTTCCGGGAACAGGGGAAGGACGTGCTCATAGTCTACGACGACCTTTCAAAGCACGCCGTGGCATACCGCGCCCTGTCCCTTCTCATCCGCCGTCCCCCCGGACGGGAGGCGTATCCCGGCGACGTGTTCTATCTCCACTCCCGCCTTCTTGAGCGGGCCGCCTGCGTGGCGCAGGAGTACGGCGGGGGCTCCATAACCGCCCTGCCGATAATAGAGACCCAGGCCGGAGACGTTTCGGCCTATATACCCACCAACGTGATATCCATAACCGACGGACAGATATTCCTTGAGACGGAGCTTTTCCACTCCGGAGTGATGCCCGCCATCAACCCGGGCATTTCCGTCAGCCGCGTGGGCGGCTCGGCCCAGCTGAAGGGCATGAAGGCCGTATCCGGCCAGCTGAAGCTGCTGTACTCCCAGTACAGGGAGCTGCAGGCCTTTGCCCAGTTCGGCAGCGATCTGGACGACGATACGAAAAAGCGCCTGGCCATGGGTGAGAGGATCGTGGAGGTACTGAAGCAGGACAGGAATTCCCCCGTCCGGCCCGGCTGGCAGGTGGCCGTAATCTACGCCGTGATAAACGGGGACGCCGACGGCGTGGCCGTGTCCGGCGTGAAGGAGTGGG
>JAEETR010000196.1 GCA_016286595.1 Oscillospiraceae bacterium
ACCGGCGTGCTGACCTTCAAAAACGCGAAAAAGGCGGTGGAGGTGGTGCGCAATATGCCGATGGACCGGCTCATGCTGGAGACGGACAGCCCCTATATGGCGCCGGAGCCCTTCCGGGGGAAGCGGTGCTCGTCGCTGTACCTGCCGTATATCTGCCGGAAGGCGGCGGAGATACGGGGCATATCCGAGGCGGAGGCGGAGGAGAGGACCACGGCCAACGCGCTGGAGTTTTACAGAATAAAACCCCTTTACTGACAGTTTTTCTCTGATTACGCGGGACGGATCCACGCACAATAGTCACGGACGCGACAGCCCGGGCGCGCTTTGAGGGCTCTGGACCGGATATTCTGACGCAGACGGGGAGACCCGCTCCCCGCCCGCAAAGGGCGCCGACGGGCGGCGGCAGGGTGCCGCCGGAGGCCCGGAGGGCCCAGGTCCGCGCAGGGAGACGTTCCGCGCGGCGCGTGTCTTTTGCGTGCGGCGGCCGATTTACGGCCGCCGCCTTTCGTTATTTACCCTATCTTGTGGCGGCACTTGCAAATTTCCACTATTTGTAGTATATTATATCCTGAATTATAATGGTCATTCTATGACCGGATAACGGAGTCGTTCAATGAGCAATACCGCAAAAGATTACGGCAACGAGAGTATTTCCGCCCTCAAGGGAGCGGACAGGGTCCGCAAGCGTCCGGGAGTCATCTTCGGCTCCGACGGGCTGGAGGGCTGCGAGCACGCGGTGTTCGAGATACTCTCCAACTCCATAGACGAGGCCCGGGGCGGCCACGGAAACGTCATCACCCTCACCAGCTTTTCCGACGGCTCGATAGAGTGCGAGGATTTCGGACGGGGCTGTCCCGTGGACTGGAACCCGGTGGAAAAGCGCTGGAACTGGGAGCTGGTGTTCTGCGAGCTGTACGCCGGCGGCAAGTACAAGAACAACGACGGCGGCGACTACGAGTACTCTCTCGGCCTCAACGGTCTGGGCACCTGCGCCACGCAGTACGCCAGCGAGTATATGGACGCCACCGTGTGGCGTGACGGGCAGAAGTACACCCTCCACTTCAAGCACGGCGAGGTCCAGGGGAAGAAGGGCAAGGAGCTGACCGTGGAGCCCGCCGACAGAAAAAAGACCGGCACCACCATCCGCTGGAAGCCGGATATCCAGGTGTTCACCGATATCGACATACCCGAGTCCTACTTCCACGACATACTCAAGAAGCAGGCCGTGGTCAACGCCGGGGTGCGCTTCGTGTTCAGAAAGCAGACCGGCGCGGCCAGATTTGAGACTACCGAGTACCTGTACGAGAACGGCATCGAGGACTACGTGGCGGAGATAGCCGGAGAGGGAGCCCTGACGGCGCCGTACTTCATCCAGTCCGAGCGCACCGGCCGGGACAGAGAGGACATGCCCGACTACAAGGTGAAGCTGTCCGCCGCCTTCTGCTTTTCCAACCGGGTGCAGGCCATAGAGTACTACCACAACTCCTCCTGGCTGGAGCACGGCGGAAGTCCCGAGAAGGCCACGAGAAACGCTTTCGTCTACGCCGTGGACGCCTATCTGCGCAAGAGCGGGAAGTACCAGAAGAACGAGAGCAAAATATCCTTCCAGGACGTGCAGGACTGCCTGATCCTCGTGACCAACTGCTTCTCCACCCAGACATCCTATGAGAATCAGACAAAAAAGGCCATCACCAACAAGTTCGTGCAGGAGGCGATGACCGACTTCTTCCGCTCCCAGCTGGAGGTATATTTCATCGAGCACAAGGCCGAGGCCGACAGGATAACCGAGCAGGTGCTGGTGAACAAGCGCAGCCGCGAGCAGGCGGAGAAGGCCCGGCTCAACATAAAGAAGAAGCTCACCGGCAATATCGGCATAGCCGACAGGGTGCAGAAGTTCGTGGACTGCCGCACCAAGGACGTGGACAAGCGGGAGCTCTACATCGTGGAGGGCGATTCCGCCCTTGGCGCCTGCAAGCTCAGCCGTGACGCGGAGTTCCAGGGGATAATGCCCGTACGGGGCAAGATACTCAACTGCCTAAAGGCCGATTACGACCGCATATTCAAGAGCGATATAATAACCGACCTCCTGCTGGTGCTGGGCTGCGGCGCAGAGGTAAAGACGAATCACAAGCACAACATCGGCGCCTTCGACCTGAACTCCCTGAGGTGGAACAAGGTCATCATCTGTACCGACGCCGACGTGGACGGCTACCAGATAAGAACGCTGATCCTGGCCATGATATACCGCCTGTGCCCCACCCTCATCGACGAGGGGTACGTTTTCATCGCCGAGTCGCCCCTTTACGAGATAACCTGCGGCGATAAGACCTACTTCGCCTACAACGACCGGGAGAAGAACGACATAATCGCGGAGATAGGCAAGAAGAAGCACACCATAAACCGTTCCAAGGGACTGGGCGAGAACGACCCGGACATGATGTGGATGACCACCATGAACCCGGCCACCCGCCGCCTTATAAAGGTGATGCCCACCGACGCCCGGATGACGGCGGACGTGTTCGACCTGCTGCTGGGGGACAACCTGCAGGGCAGGAAGGACCACATCGCCTCCGACGGGTACAAATACTACGAGCTGGCAGATCTGTCGTAAGGAGTTGAGAATATGAGAGAGAAGATCAAGATGCATTACACCCAGGCCCGGAGGATATCCGATATAATCTTCGCCGCGGCGCTGGCGGTGCTCATCATATCCCGCGTGGTGAAGGGCACCGTGCTGAGCACCGTGCTGATGGTGCTGGCGGCGGTAATATGCCTGTGCGGCGGCGCCGTGAACCTTATATGGTGCGTGTGCCCCGAGTGCGGCCACGTGCTGCCCCGCTCCACGAAGGAC
>JAEETR010000197.1 GCA_016286595.1 Oscillospiraceae bacterium
CCAGAGCCGAGCAAAGGCCGTAGGCGTTGTTCTTCGTGCGGGAGGTGGTGCCGAAGCAGGGCATGGTGATGGCCACCACGCCGCTCTTGTCGAGCCCCAGCATGTCGAAGGCCCGGCAGGTGACGAGCAGTGCCAGCGTCGAGTCGAGACCGCCGGAGATGCCGATGACGGCCGTTTTGCAGTGCGTGTGCTCCAGCCTGCGCTTGAGGCCCCAGGCCTGCATGGTCAGGATCGAGGCGCAGCGCTCCGCGCGCTTGGCGGGGTCCGAGGGGACGAAGGGATCGGGATCGACGAACCGGGTCACGCGCTCGTCGCTGGCGTGCAGGGGCAGCGTGACAGTTTTGAAGTCATCGGCGGGGGCGAAGAAGGTGTTCATTTTCAGCCGGTCGTGGCTGAGATAAGACAGATCGACCTGCTGCAGCAGCAGCGACCCGCCGGAGAAGGGGGCCAGCTCGCCCAGCAGCACGCCGTTCTCGGCCACCATGCTGTGGCCGGAGAAAACGGAGTCTGTGGTCGATTCGCCGTCGCCCGCGCCCGCGTAGACGTAGGCGCACACGTCCCTGGCGCTCTGCATGGTCACGAGGTCGCGGCGGTACTGCTCCTTGCCGACGGTCTCGTTGCCCGCCGACAGGTTGCACATGGCGAGAGCGCCGCGGCGGCACAGGTCCGTGGACGGCGGCGCGGGGGCCCACAGGTCCTCGCAGATCTCCACGCCGAAGCGGAACAGGGGATCGATGGACGAGCAGAACAGCAGCCCCGTGCCGAAGGGCACGGTCTGCCCGCAGACCGCCGCCTCCTTCAGCCCCTCAAAGGCGGGCCGGAAGTGGCGCAGCTCGTAAAACTCGCCGTAGTTGGGGATGTACGTCTTGGGCACGAGGCCGCAGATCTTCCCCTGATGGACCACCGCCGCCACGTTGTACAGCGAAGCGCCGAAGCGGAAGGGCAGGCCGACGACGAGCGCACAGGACAGGCCCGCGCCCTCTGTGACGACGCGCTCCAGCGCCTTCAGCGCCTGATCCAGCAGGTGCTCCTGCGTGAACAGGTCGCCGCAGGTGTAGCCCGTCAGGCACAGCTCGGGGAAGACCACCAGGGCCGCGCCCTTCTCGTCCGCCTCCCGGGCCAATGCCAGCACGGCGTCGGCGTTTGCCATGCAGTCGCCCACCGTCACCTTGGGCACCGCGGCGGCTACCGTGGAGAATCCGTATTTCATAAGAGTTTCCTCCGATCGTTCGTGTTCCGCGCCCGCCGCTTGACAAACGGCGGGGCTTTTTATACCATAATAAATGTATTATACACCGCCTCCCGCCGTCAAGGCAAGAGCGCGGAGGGAGGTTCAGGGAATGACTTACGAAAACTGCCGCCTCTGTCCCCGGGCCTGCGGCGTCGACCGCCGGACCAAAAGGGGCTTTTGCGGCCAGAGCGACATCCTGCGGGTGGCCCGGTACCAGAAGCACCTTTGGGAGGAGCCGTGCATCAGCGGGACGCGGGGCTCCGGCACCGTCTTTTTCTCCGGCTGCACGATGAAGTGCGTCTTCTGTCAGAATTACGAGGTCAGCCGCGGCATGGGCACGGAGATCACCGCCTCGCGTCTGGCGGACATCTTTCTGGAGCTGCAGGACATGGGCTGCCACAACGTCAGCCTCGTCACCGCCACCCATTTCGTCCCGGGCGTCCTGCAGGCCCTGGACCGGGCGTGTGACTTCCTGCACGTGCCCGTGGTCTTCAACTGCGGCGGCTATGAGCGCGTCGAGACGCTGAAGGCCCTGGAGGGGAGCGTGCAGGTGTGGCTGCCGGACTTCAAATACAAGAGCGCGGAGCTGTCCGCGCGCTACTCCGCCGCCCCCGATTATTACGACCGCGCCATGGAGGCGATCGCCGAGATGCTGCGCCAGTCGCCGCGTCTGGTGCTGGATCAGGACGGCATTCTGCAGCGGGGCGTCGTGATCCGCCATCTCGTCATGCCCGGCGCGTACAGGGACTCCATCGCCGTGCTGGAAGCGCTGGCGGAAAGCTTCGGCACGGAGAACTATTATCTCAGCCTCATGAGCCAGTTCACCCCCATGCCCTCCTGTAAGGACTACCCCGAGATCGACCGCCGCATCACCACCTTCGAGTACCGCAAGGTCGCCCAACGGGCCCTCGATCTGGGCTTTCGAGGCTACTTTCAGGACCGGGACGCCTCGAGCCAGGCGTACATCCCGCCCTTTGGTGAAAATGACGTAAAGCCGGAATAACTTTCCGTTGAAAACGCCCTTCAACAAAATGGCAAATCTTTTTTCCAAAGGTTTTTGCACAGCCCGCGGCGGGGCGAAAGCACGGGGTTTTCCACATTATCCACAGGGTTTTCCACAGTTTCGCACATCGCGCGGCGGAAAAGCGGCGACAAAACAAAGAGTAAACCCCCCGGGAAAAACCTGACAGCAGCCCCAAAACATCAGGATGCGTCAGGCCCGCTGAGAAGCGGCTTTCCCGCCCGCCGCTGGCCCGAAAAACGCCCGGCCGGGCGATCTTTGTGAAAATTAACGAATCGGTTACAAAACAGCGACAGCGTTGTAACGAAACAAAGCGTATTGACAAATCGGCCGATTTATAGTTTAATATAAAAGTACCTTTTTAATACCCGAACGGAGGATCACACCATGAAAAGAATAAAGACTCTCGAGACCCGCGATCTGTGCAAGAGCGCCGTCAAGGGCGGCTGCGGCGAATGCCAGACCTCCTGCCAGTCGGCCTGCAAGACCTCCTGCGGCGTCGCCAACCAGAAGTGCGAGAACAGCGATAAATAATCGCCCACAACCAAACAGACGAAAGGGCCCGGCGATCTGCTTCGGGCCCTTTTTCCTGCCATTTTACGGAGTGATACTATGACACATCAATATAAGCTGGGCGGCTACAACATCGTCATCGACACCTGCAGCGGCGCCGTCCACTCGGTGGACGACGTGGCCTACGACGCCATCGCCCTTGACGAAGACCACACCCGCGAAGAGATCGTCCGCGCGCTGCTGGAGAAGTACGGCGAGCGTGAGGACGTGACGGAGCAGGATCTGAACGACTGTCTGGACGACATCGAGGAGCTGAAGGGGCAGAACAAGCTGTTCTCCAAGGACATGTTTACCGACCTCGATCTGGACGCCCGGAACATCAAGACCGTCGTCAAGGCGCTGTGCCTGCACGTGGCCCACACCTGCAACCTCAACTGCGAATACTGCTTCGCCTCTCCGGGCAAGTACCATGGCGAACGCGCGCTGATGACGCTGGACGTGGCGAAGCGCGCCATCGATTTTCTGATCGAGAACTCGGGCACGCGGCGCAATCTGGAGGTGGACTTCTTCGGCGGCGAGCCGCTGATGAACTGGCAGGTGGTCAAGGACACCGTGGCCTACGCACGCTCCATCGAGCAGGAGAAGGGGAAGAACTTCCGCTTCACGCTGACGACCAACGGCATGCTCATCGATGACGAGGTCATCGATTTCTGCAACAAAGAGATGCACAATGTGGTGCTGAGCCTCGACGGCCGCAAACACATCCATGACCATCTGCGCAAAGACTACGCCGGAAACGGCAGCTATGACCGCATCGTCCCGAAGTTTCAGAAGCTGGCCGCCGCCCGCGGGGGCAGGGACTACTACATGCGCGGCACCTTCACCCACAACAACGTCGATTTCACCGAGGATATCTTTCACATGGCCGATCTGGGCTTCACCGAGCTGAGCATGGAGCCCGTGGTCTGCGCGCCCGGCGACCCCTACGCCCTGACGGAGGAGGATCTGCCGAAGCTCTTCGAGCAGTACGAGCTTCTGGCCATGGAGATGCTGAAGCGCAGGCGTGAGGGCAGACCCATCACGTTTTACCACTACATGATCGACCTGCAGAGCGGCCCCTGCATCTACAAGCGCATCGCGGGCTGCGGCTCCGGCACGGAGTATATGGCCGTCACCCCCTGGGGCGAGCTGTATCCCTGCCACCAGTTCGTGGGGGATGAGCGGTACAGTATGGGCGACATCTGGAAGGGCGTCACCAACACGGACCTGCGGGACGAGTTCAAGCTGTGCAACGCTTACGCCCGGCCCGAGTGCGCCGAGTGCTGGGCAAGACTATACTGTTCAGGCGGCTGCGCCGCCAACGCCTGCCACGCCTCGGGATCCATCACCGGCATATACGAGTATGGCTGCCGGCTCTTCAGAAAGCGTATGGAATGCGCTCTGATGATGAAGGCGGCGGAGGCCATGATGGGCATCGAGCACCCGGAGTACGAGTGCGAAGAGTGCGAGGACTGCGAAGAGGAGTAAAAAACGCAAAAAAAGCCTGCATCCGATGGATGCAGGCTTTTTATTTTCATTTTTACGGCAGCGCTTCCGTCTCGGAATCCTCCGGAGGCGTCTCCGGCAGGGGGGCGACGTATGTCCCCGCCAGCTTTTCCAGCACCCGGTCATATTCCTCGGTGCCCTCCTCCATGGGGACGGGGCGGTAGTCGTTGCCGACCTTCTGACCGCTGACCCGGAAGGGGATTATTACGGTATCGCCCAGCTTCACCTCGCCCTCCGGGGTAAGAACTATCTGCTGCTGGATGATGGCGGTGTCCTTGTCCCTGGGGTCCCGGTTGCCGCCGAAGCAGAAGTTGCCCAGACTGTAATAGATGATGCAGCCGTCCTTCTCCTCGATGCGCTGGAGCACGTGGGGATGGGTGCCGAAAATGATATCCGCTCCTGCGTCCACTGCCTGCTTCGCCATGTTCAGCTGTCCGGACGTGAGGTTATAGGTGTTCTCCTCACCCCAGTGGAAGGCGCAAATGATTATGTCGGCCCCCTGCTCCCGCAGCTTGTCAAGAGATTTTTCCATGTTGTGGGTCAGACTGTAGGTGGAGGCAAAAACGCCTATCTTTATCCCATCCAGCTCCACCATCGCGGTGGAGGAGTTCTCACAGTAGCCCACACCGGCGTTCTCCAGAGCGTCCTTGGTGTCGGCGTAACCTATGGAGCCGTAGTCCATGGTGTGATTGTTGGCAAGGCTCACCATTTCCACGCCGCCCTGGGCGAGGATGTTGGCGTATTCCTTAGGCCCGCGGAAACGGTACTCCTTCTCCCTGGGCTCGTTGTACTCGGTAAGCGCGCCTTCAAGGTTGACTATTGTCAGATCGTCGTTTTTGAAATATTCCGCCGCATACTGCAGGGGATAGGCGTAATCGTCGCCCACCACACGCACCAGCGTGCCCTCCTGCCCGTAGGTGGAGTACTCGGTGCCCAGAGTGCAGTCCCCGGCGAAGGATATGGTGAAGATCCTGTCTTTCGGCGGTTCCGGCTCAGGTTCCGGCTCGGGTTCCGGCTGAACGGCGGGCTGTTCTTCGGCGTCCTTTACCGGCTGCTCCGCTGACGGGGAGGGGGAGGGCTGCGCCGCCTGGTCTGGGACGGGCTGTTCGGGGACGTTCACGCGGGGAATGGCGGCGGTCTCGTGGACGGTGGCGGCGGGCAGAGCCCATAAAAGGAGCAGCGCGAGGGCGACGGGTATCAGCGCCGCTGCCGCGATGGCGGCTGCAGTCTTTATACGATGTTCTTTTTCGTATCTGTCGGTCCTTCTCACGCCGTTCCTCCTTTCCTGTCCACTAAAACGGCAGACGCCCTAAGGCGTCTGCCGCTGGCTTTTATAACGCATTATTTCTTGAGAGATATGGCCTTTTTCGCGGACTCGGCTATCTTCTCCGGGGTTATGTCGAAGTACTTCAGCACCGCACCTGCCTCGCCGGACTTGCCGAACACGTCCTTCACGCCGTGCCGTACCACCGGCACGGGGCACACGCCCGACAGATACTCGCTGACGGCGGAGCCCAGACCGCCGATGACGGAGTGCTCCTCGGTGGTGACGATGGCGCCGGTCTCTTTCGCGGCCTTGAGGAGGATATCCTCGTCAAGAGGCTTTATGGTGTGGATGTCGATGAGACGGGCGGAGATGCCCTCCGCCGCCAGAAGCTTAACGGCCTCCAGCGACATCTGCACGGTGAGACCCGTGGCGCAGATGGTCACGTCAGTGCCGTCGTTGAGCAGGGTGCCCTTGCCCAGATGGAACTCGTAGTTGGGCAGGGAATCGGTGACGGTCTCCACTCCGGCGCGGCCCAGACGCAGATAGGCGGGGCCTTCGTATTCGATGAGGGCCTCCACCGCTCTGGTGGTCTCGTTGGCGTCGCAGGGGCAGACGACTATCATGTTGGGGATGACGCGCATTATGGCGATATCCTCAAGGGACTGGTGGGTGGCGCCGTCCTCTCCCACGGAAAGGCCCGCGTGGGTGCCCACCACGGTGACGTTAAGATTGGAATAGGCCAGGGAGTCGCGGATCTGCTCCCAGGCGCGGCCGGTGGTGAAGATGGAGAAGCCGCTGGCGAAGACCACCTTGCCGCAGGCGGCCAGACCGGAGGCGTAACCCATCATGTTGGCCTCGGCTATGCCCATGTCGAAGAAGCGGTCGGGGTGCTCGGCGGCGAACCACTCGGTCCTGGTGGAGCCGGCCAGATCGGCGTCCAGCACCACCACGTTGGGGTATTTGTCGGCCAGAGCCACGAGAGCCTTGCCGTAAGCGTCGCGTGTTGCAATCTTGTTTGCCATATCACTTGCCCTCCAGTTCGGCTATCTGAGCCTCAAGCTCGGCCCGGGCCACGTTGAACTCGTCGGTCTTGGGGGCCACGCCGTGCCACTTGAAGTTGTTCTCCATGTAGCTCACGCCCTTGCCCTTCACGGTCTTGGCTATGATCATGGTGGGCTTGCCCTTGCAGGCCGCGGCGTCGTTCAGAGCTTTGTCGATGGCCTCCAGGTCGTGGCCGTCGATGACTATCACGTTCCAGCCGAAGGCCCGGAACTTCTCGTCCAGGGGCTCGGAGGGCATGACCACGGCGGTGGGGCCGTCTATCTGCAGGCCGTTAACGTCCACGAAGGCGCAGAAATTATCCAGCTTGTACTTGGCGGCGGACATGGCCATCTCCCAGACCTGTCCCTCCTCGATCTCACCGTCACCCAGGATGGCGTAGACTCTGTAGTCTTTGCCGTCCATCTTGCCGGCAAGAGCCATGCCCGCGGCCATGGAGATGCCCTGGCCAAGGGAGCCGGTACAGGCGTCCACGCCGGGGATGTTGGTCACGGGGTGACCGCTGAGACGGCCGTTGATGCTGCGGAACGTCTTAAGCTCGTCCACGGGGAAGAAGCCGCGCATGGCGAGTATCGCGTACAGAGCGGGGGTGCAGTGGCCTTTTGAAAGGACGAAACGGTCTCTGTCGGGGGACTTGGGATCGGCGGGATCGACCCGCATAGTGTGGAAATACAGCACTGTGAGGATGTCCATGCAGGAAAGGGACCCGCCTATATGGCCGGAAGCGGCGGTATACACCTGCTCCAGGGCTCTGAGCCGGGCTTTCGCTGCGATCAGCTTAAGCTTCGCGTACTCTTCTCTGTCCATAATTACCATCCTGTACGTTATTTTTCCGGGCCGGCGGACGGCGGAGAAAAACGGCGCCGCAGCAGCCCATTACCGAAAGTATCAATCTACTTATATAATAAACTTTTTTCGACAAAAAACAATATACGCATTCGACAAATGGAAAAGGCAAATTGACAATAAGAGGACGATTTGATGAAGACAGGAAAAACGCGGCCCGTAAGACAACGGGCCGCGTATGCTTTCGATCATTTTCCTTTGTCGAGATAGTTTATAACAAGCTCCTGGAGAAGCTCGTCCCGGTCGATACGGCAGATGAGGCTCCGGGCGTTGTTATAGTTGGTGATATAGGTGGGGTCCTCGGAGAGAATATAGCCCACGATCTGGTTGATGGGATTGTAACCCTTGATCTTCAGCGCATCATAGACGGAGGACAGTATCTCCCGCATTTCCATCTTGTTTCCGACAACGTCAAACTTTCTGGTGAAGTCATCCATATTCGCTCTCTTCCCCCTCTCACAGCCGCGCAAGGATACGTGCTTCAGCTTATTGTCGTTGTTCGATAACATTATATATCACCCCCGGGCTCCGTGTAAAGTGAAATTCTGATTTTGGCGAAATAAAGATATTTACGCCGTCTCGCCTCGAATAATCACGGCGACACCCCGCCCTCTCCGCACCCGCCGCCGGGGGAGAATACGGCGAATAACCCGTCTCCGATACGGATTATCTCACACCGCGGCAGCAGCCACGGCGCGGCAAATCCCTTACCCGGAACGAAGGGGAGGGCGAACCTGGGGCGCTCCGACGCGTCGTACAGGGCAGGAACGTCCGGAGCCTCCGGGAACAGGGCTCTCGCGGAAGGCACCGCCCGCCATCCGGAGGGCGCGTCCGCGGGAGCGCGGTCATCCGCACCGACGACCGGCGCAAGGAACGCCCTCTCCACCGCGGCGGGATCAAAGTCCCCCAGAGCTGCCGCGCTCAGTCTGCGGTCGAGCCGGAGAACGCCGTTTTTCGGCACCGGCACGCCAATGGATAAATCCCGCCCGCCGCAGCGGCACATGAGCCGCGCCGGACAGGGCCGGACCTTCGCGGTGAGGACAAAGCGGACGTACAGGCCCTCGCGGCTCACCGCGAGCCGGCCGGCCTCGACGTCCCCGGCGAATACGGGAAAACTGTAAGCCATACTGTCCGCCCCCGAAATAAAAAAATATGGCATGCGCACCTGACGCATACCATATTTATGTGCCGCAGAGGCGGAAAATAACCGGGCTTTACGATACCGTGTAGGAGCCCTTTATCAGCACCTTCGCCGCGGCGGTGGCCTTGAAGCCGTTGCCGGCGATGGTGACCATGTACATGTGGTTTTTCGTAAGGGCCGTACCGGCGGCGTCCACCTGGGTGCCGTCGGTCTCGTCCACCAGCCGGGGCGCGTCGGGACCGGCGCTGACCACGGTGCCTATGCGGGGCAGTATCTCCGTGCCCACGGCGCAGGTGACAGTCTGTCCGGCGGACAGGGTAAGAAGGGTAAAGCTTTCCGCGTCGGAGGATGAGGTGATCTGTCCGGTCAGCTCCGACTGCAGCTGATCCATGCGCTCGTCGATCTTTCTCTCCAGCTCCGAGGCGGCGTCGTCCAGCTTTTCCTGCAGGGAGTCGTTGATGGAGGGGGTGACGGTCTCGTTTATGTAGCTGAGAGTCACCAGCGGGTTGTCCCGGCTGCCGTAGTTGGCGGTGGCCAGCACCGTAAGCGCCACGATGAGGCTGACGCCCAGCAGTACGCCCAGCGCCGCAAGTATCTTATGAGAGAGCTTCACTGTTCTACCTCCCGCCCGAAAGGGCGTGTTCCTCGCTTGTATGTATCAGGGCCGCCCGGGGGAATGATCCCCCGGACGATCGTATTCAATGAAGTCCGAAACTTACCGCCAGAGCGCTGTCTATGCGCCCCATCAGACTGTCGTCGACGCGGCCCATCCTGTCCCGCAGGCGGCTTTTGTCTATGGTGCGGATCTGCTCAAGAAGCACCACCGAGTCCCTGGTCAGCCCGTAGGATGGGGCCTCCAGCTCAATGTGGGTGGGCAGCCGCGCCTTGTCCGTCTGGCTGGTGATGGCCGCAGCTATCACCGTAGGGCTGTGACGGTTGCCGGTGTCGTTCTGGACTATGAGCACGGGCCTTGTTCCGCCCTGCTCGCTCCCTACCACGGGAGAAAGGTCGGCGTAATATATATCGCCTCTTCTGACTGAGATTGACACTTTGGCTCACTCTCCGAATTATAGTCCCGGTCACGCTGTTTATGTAACCGGTTTACTAAAATTCTGTCACAAAGGCAGGGACTTTATACCTTCGGGCAAAAAAGACCGGAGGTTTTGTCTGCCCCTTTACAATATATGCCGGACGGTGTCAGTCCCGTTCGTCGCCGTAGACCCGGGGCACCCTCTTCGATACGGAGCACATAAGCTCATAGGGGATGGTGCCGGCGGCCTCGGAGAGCTTTTCAAGGCTGTTGTTCGGTCCGAATATCTCGATCCTGCTGTCAATGTTGACGCCGGGAAGGTCCGTCAGGTCCACCATGCACATGTCCATGCATATCCTGCCCAGCTGCGGCGCGGGACCGTCCTCGGTGGCGAAGGAGCACCTGTTGGACAGGGAGCGCAGCAGCCCGTCGGCGTAGCCGATGGGCAGAACGCCCATGCGGGTGGTGCGCTTCGTGCGGAAAAGACGGCCGTAGCTCACGTCGGTATCCTTCTCGTGTATCTTGATGGTGCTCACTGTGGTCACTATCTTCATGCAGGGCTTCAGTCCCAGCCTTCCGCCGTCGCCGTAGCCGTAGAGCAGGAGACCCGGGCGCACCATATCCAGCGCCGTCTGGGGATAGTTCAGCACGGCGCCTGTGTTTGCGCAGTGGCGCAGGGGGAAGGTGATGCCGCCCCGCTCCTCCACGGCAGCGATCATGCGGCAGAAGAGGTCGAACTGCTCAAGAGTGTACTTCTCGTTCTCCTCACCGGGCTCGTCGGCCACGGCAAAGTGGGTATATACTCCCTCTGCGATCAGTCCCGGCAGACGGCAGGATGTTATCACGTGCTCCACGCCCTCGTCGAAGAGACTGCCGGAGCACAAGAACCCCAGACGGGACATGCCGGTGTCCAGCTTCATGTGGGTTTTCAGCTCTTTGCCGTACTTCACGGCCTCCTGGGAGTACTCCTCCGCCTTGGCAAGACAGGTGACCGTCTGGGTGATGTCCCGGTCTATGAGCACGGGGACGAACCTTGCGGGCGTGTGGCCGAGGATGAGCACGGGCATCTTTATCCCGGCGTTTCTCAGTTCCAGCGCCTCGTCAAGACAGGACACCGCCAGATAGTCGGCGCCCGCCTCCTCCAATCGGCGGGAGACCCGCACCGCCCCGTGGCCGTAGGCGTCGGCCTTGACCACGCCCAGAAACCTGCATCCTGCGGGCAGGTGGGCCTTTATGGTGCGGTAGTTGTGCTCGATGTTGTCCAGGCTTATCTCCGCCCAGGTCCTCTTCTGCAACTCCATGTTTTATCTCTCCGTATCGTTTAATACCACGTTTTCAAAATCGCACAGTATGACGGCAAAGCCGTCGGAATAAATCTCCGCGTGAAGGGGCAGCAGCGTGTCCTCCTCGAACCAGGTGCGCACCTGCGCCGTATCGGAAATGCGGAAGGTGACGGCCCGGCACGCCGTGCCGCCGTAGTTTTCCCTCACGGATTCCGTCACGTACCCGCCGCCCCAGGCTCTGAGCATAACGGCGACGCTCTCCACGGGACTCATGCCGTCGGGCAGCAGAGCGCCGGTGAACACCTCGGCTTCCTCGTAGCACAGCGTTATGCCGTCCTCCGCAAGCCTCGCGGTTACGCCTTCAAGCTCCTCCGGTTCCCGTATGGTCACCGTACCGCCGTCACCGGAAAAAAGACACTCCAGAGCGAAATCGTAGACCCGCTCCCCGTAGTCCGCCCGAACTCGTGCGTTCACGGCGGCGCTCTCCGGGGCGGAATAGAGTTTTTGTATCTCTCCCGTTATATCCTCATCGGCGCCGCAGGCGCACAGCAGAAGAAGGGAGGCTGTCATTAGTGCGGAAACGAGAATTTTCCGCAAGAGTTCACCTCATGGCTCTGTAAAGATTTTCGATTATGTCCGAGGGCGTCATGGCGTACTCGCCGTAAAGCCCGGCGCATATGTCCCCCGCAAGACCGTGGAAGTACGCCCCGCCGAATGCGGCGCTTTCCGCGTCGTTGAGCTGCGCCGTCAGCGCGGCGATGACGCCGGACAGCACGTCGCCGCTGCCGCCCTTCGCCATGCCGGGACCGCCGGTGGTGTTGATATACACCCTGCCGTCTGGCAGCGCGGTGACGGTGCGGTGGCCCTTGAGAAGAAGGGTCACTCCGTATTCAACGGCGAACGCCGTCGCCGCAGCCAGCCTGCCGGTGCCGTCGTAACCGGGACGAATCCGGGCAAACTCCCCGTCATGGGGCGTCAGCACTATGGGGCAGACCGCGCTTTTCAGTATATTTATATTCCCCGCCAGGGCGTTTATGCCGTCGGCGTCGATCACGAGAGGGACCCGTGAAGCCGTCACGACGCGCTCCACCAGCGCCGCAATGCCTTCGGACCGTCCAAGTCCGGGCCCGCTAAGGCATACGCCGCACCGCTCCAGCTTCCGGGCTATCACGTCCCTGGCCTCCGGCGACGTCATGCCGTCGGCGCAGGGGAGAGGGGAGACCATGGCCTCGTCGTTCTTCACGGCTTCTATCACGTAGATATCCTTCGGCACGGCCAGCTCCACCAGCCCGGCCCCGGCCCGTACGGCGGCCCTGGCCGCCAGCGACGCCGCGCCTGTATAGCCGACGCTGCCGGCGATTATGAGCACACGGCCGAAATCGCCCTTGTGGGCGTCCCGCCGACGGCGGGGCAGATGAAAGCCGTCCACGGAGGAGACGTCGGAGACGATGTGATCGGGGATAACGGCGCCGATGGAGTCCAGCACCAGCCTGCCGCAGTGTATGTTTCCCGGGTGCAGGAACTGACCCGTCTTGTACCCGGCGAAGGTGACGGTCATATATGCCCACACCGCGCCGGGGAAAGCTTCGCCCGTGTCGGCGCTGACGCCGGTGGGCATGTCGGCGGAGATTATCGGAGCGGGGGAGGAGTTCATCATATCCGCGGCGTCCCGGAATTCGTCGGACAGGGGCCGGTCGATGCCGGTGCCCAGCAGGGCGTCGATTATCACGCCGCAGCCGTTCACGAATTCGACGACGTCCTCGTCACGGCGGAAGCGCTCCGTCACGCCGCCGACGGCGGCGTATCTTTCCAGCATGGCTTTCGGGTCGGCCTTCAGCCGGGCCGCGTCCCCAACGAGGAATACCCGGGCGTCATAGCCCCGCTCCCGCAGCATGGCGGCGGCGCCGATGCCGTCGCCCCCGTTGTTGCCGGTGCCGCAGATGACGGCGGCGCTGCCCCCGTCATCCAGCAGAGCGGCGGCCTCCCGGGCCAGAGCGGCGCTTGCCCGTTCCATCAGGGTCAGGGAGGGGACGCCCAGCGTATTTATATTGTATTCGTCCACGGCCCTCATCTGAGCCGACGTGTACAGCTTCATGGCGATACCCTTCCGTCGAAGAAAAATGCCGTATAAATTATATGCCAGGGAGCCCGTGAAGTCAAACGGCACCGTATTTTCCTCTTAAATTGCAAAAAAACATTCTTTTTCACTTGACCTGCGGCGGAATTTGACTTATATTATTTCACGTTGACGGCCTTCAGGGGTCATCACGCTGCGATGAAGGGGAAAATGGCGTGGAATTCACCGCGAAAGAGAGGGGCTGCCACCGGCTGAAAGCGCCCCGCGGAAAAAACGCCCGGTTCGCCCCGGAGCACCGGCCAATCACCGGCGCATGCCTGCGTTATGGGCTTTATAAGTGCGGCGCCGTGCGCCGAACATGGGTGGTACCGCGGAAGATTTGCCTTTCGTCCCGTGACGGGATGGAGGGTTTTTATTTTGCCCGCCCCCGAGAGCAAAGACATACATTATTATAAAAACGGAGATATGAAAATGAAGGAAAAACTCGAACAGCTCCGGCAGGAGGCGCTGGAGAAGATCTCGAAGTGCGCTACCCCCGCAGACCTTGAGGAGCTGCGCATCCGCTTCCTGGGCAAGAAGGGCGAGCTCACCGCGATCCTCAAGCAGATGGGCACCCTGTCCGCCGAGGAGCGCCCCGTGATCGGTCAGATAGCCAACACCGTCCGCTCCGCCATCGAGGACGAGCTGTCAAAGGCCCGTCAGTCCGTGGAGAGCCGCGCCCTTGAACTCAGACTCAAGGCCGAGGCCCTGGACGTCACCGTCCCCGGCACCGAGCCGGAGATAGGCCACCGCC
>JAEETR010000198.1 GCA_016286595.1 Oscillospiraceae bacterium
CGCCGCCCTGCCTCCGGCCTGACCGAGGCACAGCACCGCGTCGGGCCGCAGCTTTTCCACGGCGGCCGTGACGGCGTCCACGGATCGGCCGAACACCACGGGCACGGTCATCTTCAATATCTCCGCGCCGGATATCTCGTCCGGCACCATCGCCGCCGCCTCCATGGCGGGGTTGACGCTCTCGCCGCCGAAGGGCTCGAACGCAGTCAGAAGTATCCTCATATTGCCGCCTCCCCGTGCTTTTTCTCCGTTATACCCTGCGGCGCTCCGGCTGTCAAGGCGGGGAGGTGTTATAAACGGGACGACCTTTTAATATGAATACCTTATAAGATCACTTCGAGCGGAGGGGAATACGGGATGAACTATACCTACGACGGCGGAGGACAGCGCAGAAACGGCGGGCGGGGCGTGGCCGCGGCAGCCCTTATTCTGTCGGCGGCACTGACGTTGAGGGGGATGTGGGTCAAGAGCCATATCCGGCTCCCTCCGGCATTGTCCGACGCGCTGAGCAGTGGGGAACGGTACTCCCGCGCCTTCGCGGAGCTGGGCGGCGCCTTCTCCGGAGGCGCTGTGACCGACACGCTGCGGCAGGCCTATGAGAGCGCCTTCGCCGACACGGATGCCGCCGGCGGGGAGAACGGCGGGGAGGGCGAACCTTACACCGTGACCGTGTCGCCGCTTGACCCTGAGGAATACGAGTACGCCTGGGCGGAGCCGGAGGTGCCGGAGGAGATATTTTCCGAGGACGCCGACGCCGTATCCGCCTTCGTGGAAAGTCAGAGACAGTACACCGACAGGATGGAACTGCCCGCCAACGTGACCTACGACATGCCGGAACTCGACGCGGACTGCGTGTGTCCGGCGGAGGGGTGCGTGTCATCCTCCTTCGGCTACCGGGTACACCCCGTGGACGGAAAGATCCGCTTCCATTACGGCACCGACGTGGCGGCTCCCGCGGGAACCGCCGTGTCCGCCTTTTCCGGCGGCACCGTGCGGGCCGTGGGCGACAGCGCCAGCTACGGCACGTATATCATCATCGACCATCCCTGCGGCGCCGTGACCCTTTACGCCCATCTCAGCCGCGCCGACGTGTCCGCGGGGGACGCGGTGGCCCCGGGGGACGGCATCGGCGCCGTGGGTTCCACCGGCAACGCCACCGGACCGTGCCTGCATTTTGAGATCAGGATCGGCGGGCAGTACGTGAACCCGGAGTACTATGTCTCCTGGACGTGACCGCCCCGTCGAGCTGCTGCCCGGCTTCGGCGTGCTGTGGGGCGCCGCCGTACTGCTGCTGGGGACGAGGACCGCCGCGGCGCTGTTCGTCAGCGCGGTATTCCACGAGGTGGGACATATCGCGGCGCTGAGACGGCAGGGGACGGAGATAAAAAAGGTGCGGTGCGGCGCCTCGGGCTTCGAGATAGTGACCGGGGGCATCACGTCCGCGGGGGGTGAGCTCGCCGCGGCCCTTGCCGGACCTGCGGCCAGCCTTGCGCTTTTTTTCGCGTCGGCGCTGGCGGCGGGACTGACAGGCAGCGCCTTGCTGCGGCAGACGGCGGGCTTGAATCTTCTCCTGTTCGCCTTCAACATGCTGCCCGCGTCGCCGCTGGACGGGGGTAAGGCCCTCTCGGCGGCGTGCGGGAGATATCTGGGGGACGGCGCCGCGGCGAAGATAGCCCGCTGCGCCGACGTGGACGTATGCGCCGCGCTTCTTCTTTCCGGGATATATCTGGCGGCGGCCCACGGCGTTTTCGCGCCGCTCATCGCGGCATTTTCCCTTGCAATGAGGTGTTGCAATTGTTGAAATTATAGTGTAAAATACAAAAACATGGATAAAATGGTGATTAGCGCCTGTCGTCGGGAGAATACCATGACGGATAAGCTGGAGAGAATACTTGCCCGGGTACAGAAGCCCGCCAGATACGCGGGCGGCGAATACGGACAGACCGTAAAAGACAAAAACGAGGTGGATGTCCGCTTCGCCCTGTGTTTCCCGGATACTTACGAGATAGCGATGTCCAACACCGGACTGAAGATACTTTACGCCGCCCTCAACGCCGACCCCGGCGTGTGGTGCGAAAGGGTGTTCGCCCCCTGGGGCGACATGGACGAGCAGATGCGCCGTGAGGGCGTCCCTCTCTGGGCGCTGGAGAGCGGCGACCCGGTGGCGGATTTCGACCTCATCGGCTTCTCCCTCGGCTACGAGATGGCCTACACCGGCGTGCTTGAGATGCTCGACCTGGCCGGACTGCCCATACGCAGCGCCGACAGAACGGGCCTTACGCCCATCGTCTACGCCGGCGGCACCGCCTGCATAAACCCGGAGCCCATAGCCCCCTTTATGGACTTTTTCTCCATCGGAGAAGGGGAGGACTCCAGCCTCGACATAGTGAACCTTCTGCGAAAGGCCAGGGCCGAGGGGTGGGACAAGCCCCGCTTCCTGTGGGAGATTGCGAAGATCCCCGGAATGTACGTGCCGAGCCTGTACGTTCACGAGTATAACGCCGACGGTACGCTCAGGAGCATAACCCCCGTCCCCGGCGCGCCGGAGACGGTGACAAAGCGCATCGTTGAGAACCTCGACGACGCGATATATCCCACCCACAACATCGTGCCCTCCACCGAGATAGTGCAGGACAAGGTGTCCCTGGAACTGTTCCGGGGCTGTATAAGAGGGTGCCGGTTCTGCCAGGCCGGTTACGCCTACCGCCCCGTGCGGCGCCGCTCGCCGGAAAAGCTGGCCGAGATGGCAAAGGCGTCTCTGGAGGACTCCGGCTACGAGGAGATAACGCTCCTTTCCCTGTCCACCAGCGACTACAAGGGCCTTGGCGCGCTGTGCGACGATCTTCTGGAGTGGTGCGAGCCCAGGAAGGTGAGCCTTTCGCTGCCGTCCCTGCGGGCGGACAACTTCTCCATGAGCCTGATGGAAAAGGTACAGAAGGTGCGCCGCAGCGGACTGACCTTCGCCCCGGAGGCGGGGAGCCAGCGCCTGCGGGACGTGATAAACAAGAACGTCACCGAGGAGGAGATAAGAAACTCCTGCCGCGTGGCCTTCGAGGGCGGCTCGAGCGGCCTGAAGCTGTACTTTATGCTGGGCCTTCCTACCGAGACCGACGAGGACGTGCTGGCCATAGCGGAGCTTGCCGAACAGGTGGTGCGCACCTGGAGGCAGTACGCCGTCAACAAAATGAAGGGACTGCGGGTCACCGTCAGCACCTCCTGCTTCATCCCCAAGCCCCACACCCCCTTCCAGTGGGAGGCGCAGGTTTCCAAGGAGGAATATTTAAGGCGGGTGAACCTGCTGCGTTCCGCCCTGACAAAGAGCAGATCCGTCACCTACAACTGGCACGACGCCGAGGCGAGCGTCATCGAGGCCGCCCTTTCACGGGGCGACCGGCGCAGCGCCGACGCGGTGGAAGCGGCCTGGAAAGACGGAGCCTATCTCGACGCGTGGAGCGAGTATTTCTCCTACGAACGCTGGGAAAAGGCCTTCGCAGACCACACCCCCGGCCTGGACTTCTACGCCCGCCGCGAAAGGGCCGTCGGGGAGACGCTGCCCTGGGACGTGATAAGCGTGGGCGTGCGCAAGAGCTTCCTCGCGAACGAGCGGGAGCGGGCCTACCGGGCGGAGATAACGCCCGACTGCCGGGTCCGGTGCACCGGCTGCGGCGCCAGCGAGCTGATACC
>JAEETR010000199.1 GCA_016286595.1 Oscillospiraceae bacterium
CACCCGCGGCCTTGACGGGGCGTATACCGACGCCTACGCCCATCTGCTCGGGCAGCTCTACGAAGCGGACGGGCAGACGTTCGCGTGGAACTGTCTTGCCAACGTTTCCGACGACACGGAGAAGAAAGTCATAGACCTGCTGGCTTACGACCTCAACGTGACCCCGGCCGAAGCCCGGGCCCTCCTGGAAAGCCGTATGCCGCAGGACTGATACAAACTGAAAAGCCGGACGCGGAAGCGTCCGGCTTTTTTTGATCTTCGCGGGATGTCACAGTCTTATCTTCTTTGCCGCGTCGTCAGGCAGCAGGGAGGATTCCCGCTCGTGGCAGGTGAAGAGTATTATCTGGTTGTGTCTGCCCATCTCCGCCAGCAGATTAAGGGCGGCGGCACAGCGCTCGTCGTCAAAGCTGTCAAGCGCGTCGTCGATTATTATGGGGCAGGCGTCCTCCTCGCCCAGCACTATGGAGCACATGGCAAGCCGCAGGGACAGATACACCTCGTCATTGGTGCCCTCGGACAGCGCCATCACCGCCCTTGACACCACCTCGCCCGCGCTCATGGCGCTGGCGTTGAAGTTCCTGTCGAACACCAGCTTTTCATACTTTCCGCCGGTGAGACGGTGGAAAATGCTGCTGGCCTTGGCGCTTATGAGGGGGGAGAATCGGCTCTGAAGACGGGAATTGGCGTCGGAGAGCGTCTCCACCGCCAGCTGCAGGGCGTTGTACTTGGCCTTTTCCTCCTCGATACGCTCCGTCAGAGTGTTGATGCGTCCCTCGATTAGTATGGGGTCGCCCAGAGAGCGCTGCTGGCCCACGGCAACGTCGTAGGCGCTCTGGGCCTGGGATAACTGTTCGCGGCGGCGCGTCAGGGCCTCGGCGGTATCTGCCTTGTTGCGCAGGGGGATGGAGAGGATAACGTCGTCGGCGTCACCCTCGTCCTCCAGCAGCTTCCGCTGGCTCTCATACACGCTGCGGGAGGAAAGCGCCTCGAACTGTGCCCTGGTCAGGGCCTCGATGCGTCTGTCCAGCTCGTCGATGGCGGCGTAAGCCTCATCCACGCTGTTCACGCCGGGAGCGTATTTCGCGATTATATCCAGCGCCTCGCGCTCCGCCTCGTCCGCGGCGGATACTGCCCTGACACGGCGCTCCTCCGACTCCTCGTACTCCGCCTGCGCGTCGTCGCAGGCGCGGCACAGAACGCCGTAGGCGGCCCGCAGACCGTCAAGCTCCGCGGCGGAGGAAAGACCGTATTTGCCGAGGACGGCTCTGAGCTTCGCCTCAGCCTCGGCGGTATCGACGCGGCTCCTCATATACGCTGCGGCCGCGCCTGCGCCGAGGATGACCGCGGCGGCGATCCAGATCTTTGCGGAAACGATCCCCGCGACCCCGAGGATCACGGCGGCTGCCGTCAAAACGGCAAGCACGATCCACGGCCAACGCGGCAGCGCCTTCTTTTTTGCCTCTTCTATCCCGGCGGTGAGACGCAGGGCCTCGGCGGCGTCCGCGTCCGCCTCGTCGGGTCCGGCGGAGGACAGGGGAGAGGCCTGCCGCGCCTCAATGGCCTCCTCGAGATTTTTCTTCTCCCGGAGAGCGTCGGCGTCCTCCGCTTCGGCCACAGCCCTCAGCGGCTGCACTGACGCGATGGTGGAGCGCATTGAGTTGGTGTCGTCCCTTGTGAGCAGGTGGTCGTCCACCGTAAGCTCCGCGGACATGGAAGCAACGTCCCGGTCGAACTGGTTGGCACGGGAACGCAATTCCCGGATCCGGCGCACCAGATTCTGCTTTTCCAGCTTTTCGTGAGTGCGCATATCCTCCTCAAGGGAGTCGATGCTTTTTTTCAGCGTAGATATGGCGGAGCGCATCTCGGCCAGCTCGTCCACGGAACGCTCCAGCGCTCTCATGCTTGCTCTGGCCGCCTCAAGCTCCTGCTCCATGGTGGGGATAAGACCGGTCTTGTTGTAGCGGATGCGGCGCTGCCAAGAACGCAGAAGAGCGTCCGTCTCGGAATAGGAGGCGCCCTCCTGACCGGTGGTGACGAGAGCGGCTATGCGCTTTTCAAGCTCGCCGTCCTGACTCACCTTTATTCCCGGACGGTTAATGTACGCCGTGCGCTCGAAAACGTGCTCCGGTACCCCTGTGAGCATCTCCCCGGCGCTCTCGCCGGTCATGGAGGAGAGGACCTCGCCGGTGCCGGTCATACGGGCGGTAAAGGTCTTCATGGGGGAGCTTTTTGTGCCGGAGCGCTCGATGGTGACGTCGTTCCCGGCCCAGGTCACCTCCATGCTGCCCTCCATGGCGCCGTCGTCCCAGGGACGGTAGCGGTTTTTGACGGCCAGCCTGCCGGCGCTGTCGCGCTCGGAGGTGTCGATGCCGTAAAGCATGGCCTTTATGAAGGCGCACCAGGTGCTTTTGCCGGACTCGTTGGGGGCGGTTATCACGTTCAGCCCCGGAGACAGTTCAAGAGCGGAATTTTTCAGCTTGCCGAAGCTGGCGCGCATGGATTTTATCCTCATGGACGCCATCCCTCCCGTCCTTCAAGAGCGGCTATGCCGTATCTGGCGGCAAGCACGGCGGCGGCTCTGTCGCCGCCCTCGTCGTAAATGGCCTTCAGTTTCGTCAGGAACAGACCCGTCAGCGATTCGTCGTCCATGCCGCTCCACAGGTCCCGGGCGGCCACGGTGCGGTCCTTCACGGTGACGCTGAAGAACCTCTCTCCCAGCGCCGACGCGATGGCCTCCCCGTCAACCTGCCCGTCGTACTCGCCGGAGAGGACCACGCGCAGGATATCGCCGTCGTTGAGCCCTTCGCAGGCGGCAAGGACCGCGCTTACGGCGTCTGCGCTGCCGGTGAGGTCGACGGCGGTCTCGACGTACTGCCGTCCGCCCACGGGCACGAACTCAAGCCTGCAGCTGCCCGTGTCCACGGTGCCCACGATGACGCCCTTGACGCCGGTCTCGTCGAAGCCTCTGCCCTGAGGACAGCCGGGATATGCGTAGTACGTATCCCCGGCCTTCTTTATCCCGGAATAGGCGTGGATGTGGCCCAGCGCCAGATAGTCAAGGCCGGAGGCGGCGATATCGGCGGGGGACACGGCATTGTAGCGCTCGCCCCCGGCGGTGTCGCCGTGGAGCACCATAACGTCGATCCTGCCGTCGTCCGGAGCGGTGAAGCCGGTGAGAAGAGGGGATGAGGAGGGGGCGGTGAACCCCGCGCCCCAAACCCGGCAGTTCAGGTCCTCAAGCTCCACGCATCGGATGTCCGGCGAGGTGAATATATGTACGTTTTCAGGGAAATCCATGAAGAAATAGGGGGATTTGGAACAGAAAAAGTCGTGATTGCCCGGGGATATGAATATCCGGGCGTCCATCTCGGAAAAAACCTGCCGCAGCACCTGCCCGGTCTCGTAATAGGCCGTGTCGCTGTCGAATAGGTCCCCGGACAGCAGCACGATATCGGCCTTTTCGTCCCTTGCTATGGACGCGATGCGCTCTGCCATCGCGCGCTGCTGGGCGCGCATGACGGCGGCCTTCTCGTCTGACAGGGACTCGAAGGGGGAGTCCAGATGGAAATCCGCGGCGTGCAGGATCTTAATGCTCATGGTACCTCCGTTCGTCGAATGACTTATATCCGGGCCGCTCCGGTCCTGCGGGCAGCCTCCGCCACCGCGGCGGCTATGGCGGGCACGCAGCGCTTGTCGAAGGGCTGGGGGATGATGTTTTCGGGCCCCAGCTCGTTCTCGGGGATGATGGAGGCCAGCGCGTCCACGGCGGCCAGCTTCATCTCGTCGTTTATCTCCGAGGCCCTCACGTCGAAGGCGCCCCGGAATATGCCGGGGAAGGCCAGAACGTTGTTTATCTGGTTGGGGTAGTCGCTCCTGCCGGAGGCCACTATGGCGGCACCGGCGGCCCGGGCCTCCTCGGGGAATATCTCCGGGTCGGGGTTGGCGCAGGCGAATATCACGGCGTCGCGGTTCATGGTGCGCACCATGTCCTGCGTCACGAGACCCGGCGCGGAGAAGCCCATGAATACGTCCGCCCCCGCGAGAGCGTCCGCCAGCGTGCCGGTGACGCCGCCGGGGTTCGTTATCCCCGCCAGCTCCCGACGGTCAGGCCCCATGCCGGCGGAGTTGTCCGCGGTCATTATGCCCTGCCGGTCGACGAGGGTGATGTTCCCGCACCCGGCAGTCATGAGAAGGCGGCACACGGCGGCGCCCGCCGCGCCCACGCCGTTTATCACTATCTTCGCGGAGGACAGGTCCTTGCCCACCACCTTCATGGCGTTTTTAAGCCCCGCCAAGGCTATCACGGCGGTGCCGTGCTGGTCGTCGTGGAACACGGGTATGTCGCATATCTCCCGCAGACGCCGTTCTATCTCGAAGCAGCGGGGGGCGGATATGTCCTCCAGATTTATGCCGCCGAAGCTGCCGGATATGAGCTTCACCGTGCGCACGATGTCGTCCACGTCCTTGCTGCCGATGCAAAGGGGGAAGGCGTCAACGCCGCCGAAGCTCTTGAAAAGCACGCATTTGCCCTCCATTACGGGCATGCCCGCCTCCGGGCCGATGTCGCCCAGACCCAGCACGGCGGAGCCGTCGGTTATCACGGCGCACATGTTCCACCGCCGCGTCAGCTCGTAGCTTTTGGAGGGGTCGTCCTTTATGGCAAGGCAGGGCCGGGCCACTCCCGGCGTGTATGCCAGGGACAGCTCGTCCCTGTTGGTGACGGGCACGGTGGCGTTTACCTCGATCTTTCCGCGCCATTTGGCGTGCTCGATAAGTGACTGTGCGGCGTAATCCATATGTACTGGCTCCTTTCGAATGTGAAAGTTTGTATTTTTTTATGAAGTGCTGTCCGGGTTCTTCTCGTTGCCGAAGGCGTCGTAGTCGTAGCTCTTGGTGATGTTATTATCTAATCCTCTAAATCCGTGCGTTTGAACACAAGTTTTTTGTAGGCACCATCGAAGATGTTGTCAATACTTTCGCCGCCGAGATATATTATAAAACTTTTTTTGCTCAAATAATATCCGCTGCCACGTAATAATAAATCATCATCATAGCTGTATGTCTCTTTAACTTTATCTAAATCCCACACTAACACTCTTCCAATACGGTCAATTGTTATTTCTAAATGTTTTATTTCA
>JAEETR010000200.1 GCA_016286595.1 Oscillospiraceae bacterium
GGAATATCCGCCGAAGCCGTAAAAGAGCGATCCCCGCAGGAACAAAAGTCCCGCGGGGATTTTTCCCGTTTTTTTCTAAATTGGGGTAGCTTTTTCCAAAGACATGCTGTATGATAACTGAAAAAGAACAATTCCCGGCAGGTGCGGCTTCGGCCGCTTAAAGTGGAATGGGGTGAAAAGCCCCGCACGCAGGGTACTGTGATGCTCCCTTGAGGAGATAAGTCAGATACGCGCCCGCCGACGGAACGCGCAGCACGGTGCCTTGGCCAGCCGATGCTGCGGCTTGTGGGATACCCGCCGAAGGGGGCCATGCGTGCGCATGGCTTTTTTTATTCCCACATGCTTTCGTAAAGTTAAATGCTTTACGAAACGCTTTGCGTTCGGCCTTCGGAGGAAGCATGCAGAATCGAGTCGAAATCAGCGGCCGCGGCGGCGGAAAGCCGGTCCGCGTCCGCGCACGAAGCGCTGAAAAAACAAGACCGCCCGCCAATCCGGCTCAGAGCCGGCGGGAGACTGCCGCGCCGGGCATTCCCCTCACCATCAGGAATCTTGTGTCGCTGTGGCTGGCGCTGAGCCTGAACCGGGTGAAGCTGTCCAGCTACGAGCGATACCGCCACCTAGCGGAGCAGCACATCCTGCCCGGGCTTGGGAAGCTGGACGTATCGGAGCTGACAGTGGAGCGGCTGAACGAATTCACCAGGGAAAAGCAGGAGCGCGGCCGGATCGACGGCAGCGGCGGTCTGTCCGCGAAGACGGTCAGCGACATTCTGGTGATCCTGCGCTCCTCGATCAAGCTCGCCATGCGGGAATACGGCGTCCGCGTCGACGCGGGGGTGATGGACGTGCGTCCCGTGCGATCCGCCGTCCGCCGGGTGGAGGTCTTCTCCCAACGGGAGACGGAGCGGATCACGACCGCGCTGAAAGAGGAGCCGCGGCTGCACACCGCCGGATTTCTGCTGTGCCTGGAGACGGGGCTGCGGCTGGGCGAGCTCTGTGCCCTCCGGTGGGGCGACATCGACTTTGACGAGGGGCTCCTCTCCGTGCGCAGGACGGTGCTGCGGGTCGATCACTCGGGCGAGACCCGGCTGGAGGTGCAGGCGCCGAAAACGGAGTGCTCGGAGCGCGTGGTGCCGCTGACGCGGAAGCTGCTCACGCTGCTGAAGCGCTTCGGCAAGGGGCACGGCGCGGACGAATACATCTTCACCGGCAGCACGGAGCGGCCCATGGAGCCGCGGACGATGCAGTACCGATTCTCGTTTTTCCTGAAAAGGCTGGGTATCCGGCCCCGGGGATTCCACACCCTGCGCCACTCCTTCGCCACCCGGTGCGTGGAGCGCGGCGTGGATGTAAAGACCCTGTCGGAGGTGCTGGGCCACAGCAACGTGCAGACGACGCTGCAGATGTACGTCCATCCCTCCATGGATCAGAAGCGAAAGAGCGTGGAGAGCGCCAGCAGCATGAAATAGCAAAAGAGCTTTCGTAAAGTCTGAAGCTTTACGAAAGCTCTCTTTCTTTTATATGTATATTTTAGCGTTTTCACCGCTGATTGTCAACTGTTTTTGTGCTCAAATCAGATCATCCGCCCGGTATTTCAGGATATTCCTGCCAGATTTTCCCCCGCTTCCTTCGTAAAGCTTCAGACTTTACGAAAACCCGAAAACTGAATAGCTCGCCGTTGGTGTTGACGTCTCCCGCAAAGCCTTATGGCAGGGAGGCGGCTTAGAAGTAACAGGGGCCGCGGAGCGCGGAGCGCGACGCGGGGGAAGCCCGACACGACCGGTACTGTGAGCGCGCGAGGATGCGGCCGAGGCGTCGGAAGACGCTGGGGCGAAAGCCAGTCATTGGGAAACCGAGAAGGCAGGCCGCAGCCGACGGGAGACCGGGAGCGCGTAGTCAGAAGAATTGCACCGACAACTTGCGAAGAATGGGAAGGGCGCGTACCCCGGAGCATCTGTGACCGCCGTTTCCATGGGGACGGCGGTTTTTTGCCGCCGTCGGCAGGAGCGAAGACCCGAGGGCGGGGCATGCCGCAGGGTCAGAGGAAGCCGGCAGCAATGCCGGTCCGCGCCGCAAGCAGACGAGCCGACAGCCTGTGCTGAGCCGCGAGCGCGGCGGCATAGGCGTTTTTTGTATATGGCGGGGCGACCCGATCATATAACCTTTTCTTTTTTCCTGACTGCCCGGAGCTGCTTCCTCCGGGCAGCACCATTTTCCGGGCCATCGGCACAGGCGGCGTTGAAAGGGACGGGTGATCGACGGGGAAACGAAAATCGAAGGCGGAGGCAGAAAAAGACCGCCCCCGAATGGTATTCAGGGACGGTCCGGGGTTCAGGCTCGCTTACGCGGAGCCGGAGCGGCGTCCTGCGATGCGGCGATTCCGCTCACCGACGGCGCGCATCAGCGCGGCGTAC
The DNA here is from genome assembly GCA_016286595.1 of Oscillospiraceae bacterium. Lineage (GTDB taxonomy): Bacteria > Bacillota > Clostridia > Oscillospirales > Oscillospiraceae > RUG626. The sequence continues at coordinate 2,412 of JAEETR010000200.1, forward strand.
TGTTCCGGAGCGGCGGCGGGGTCGATCGGCGGGTTATCGGCGTCGAAGGTCTCGGGCAGCTCCCGGGCGGCTTCGATCATGGCGATCTCTTCCTCGGTGATTTTTCTGTCGTCTTCCATGACATATCGGACTTCCTTGCCCATACTGTTCCCTCCAATCCTGGTCAGAATCTGCCGATGATGTTGTTGTTGTATGCGTTGCGCTCCAGTCTTGTAGCAAGACGGGCGGAGATGATGCGGATATCGACGTTTCCGGTGTCGGCGTTTTCCCGGTCGCAGTATACCACGGTCAGCACGTCGTGGACAAGACCGATGGTGCGGTAACGGGCCTCATCCTCGCTGTGCTCGGGATCTGGGAATTCCAGTCTCAGATCATCAAGGAAAACCAGGGCAGCGGTTTTGAAATCGATGCCGTGTTTTTTGATGTTGATCTGATTCTTGTCCTCGTCCCAGACGAAGGTGAACGGTGCGCAGGAATAGTTGAAATCAGGCATAGGGAGGACCTCCTTTCCTGGGTCCATTATACCCGAACGGGCGGGAAAAAGCAACACGCATATCACGAGGGGCAAGTTAACATAATATTCCGGAGGTGATCGACGGGGAAACGAAACAGACAGAGAACGGCAAAATGAGGCAGGGCGGGGCGAAGAAGCGCGCTCCGCGGCAATGAAGCAGGCTCCGGGCCAATGAAGCGGGCGCGGGGCAAAAACGAAGCGGAAAATAATAAAAGGTGGTAAAAAATGAAAAAACGTTTGTTAAGCGTGGCGCTTGTGATCGTCATGCTTCTCTCGCTGCTGCCCGCCGTCGCGCTGGCGGAGGGGGAAATACCCGAGGGCGGGTATAAGCTGGTAATCGACCTAACACAGTATGCAGGCAGTTGGCCAGAAAACAGTCCGATAAAGGTGAACAGCCTTGATTATACAACATTAAATTCATATTATCCCGAACCGGGGAAAGTCAACAGCTATATTATTCCCGGTGGAACACAGGTTCAGTGTGATGAAGCTATTCTTCCTGGCGCAACAGAAGATAATTGGGAAATCACAGGGATTTTAGATGATTCTCTCACATATGATGAATACGGTGCAAGTATTTATGTGAACGACTACAACGGATTCTTTTGTGTTGCCACGAATGGAGCGCTGTATTTTTTCGAATTTGTTACTGACGAAGTAATCGAAATGCTCACAGAGGACAAAACACTCACGATAACATATGTGGAACCGACCGGCGAATTTGAAGTATATGCGAATTCGGCAAATCAAAATCTGGGAACTGTATCCGTTAAGTATCTGGGCTTAGATAATGACAAAGAAAAGTATAGCCTTTTAGCAATACCGAAGGCTTTTTCTACCTTCAGTTATTGGAAACACGGTGATGATAGCTTCACGGACAACCCGCTGGAAATTGCCGTCAGTCAAAGTGGAGAAAGCTATACCGCTTATTTTTCGCCGATCCAGATCTTCTTCACGGATGAAAACTATGCCCTCGACAATATCATTTTCACCGGCTACAACTTTTCGAACCTGGGTCTCGACGGGGATTCCTGGCCGCTCACCAACACCGATCAGAGCAATTTTCCCGCACTGTTCACCCAGGCCGCGGCGGGCCAGCCCGGCTGCATGCTGATCCCGTTCGACATTGAAAAGCAGATCACGGGAGCCGCGACCCTGGCGGTGCAAATCACCAGCGGCGGGGAGCCGTACTACAGCGGGACCGTCACACAGCCTAACGGCCTGCGGGCCGCGACCGCCCCCCGCTTCAACGTGCTCGTGATCCGGCAGGACGCGGTGCCCGCGGGGATGCACGACTACCATGTGACCATGTCCCTGATGGACGGCTACACGGCGCTCTGCACCATCGAGAAGGACTTCACCGCCGGGATCGAGCTGCCCCAGGCGGACAACAACGATTTCCGCTATCTCACCAGCCCCGGCGTGTCCCGCAACTATATCACCTATAGGGATGACGGCCCGGACGTCCGCGGCCTCTACGGCCGGGTGAACGAGGCCACCGGCGCGGCGGAGCTGTATCTATACGCCGACCAGGGCGTTTACGCCCTCACCGGCGACGGGGAAAAGGATCTGGTCTCTCTCGGCCTCGCCATCCCCACCGGCGGCGGAGTCCTTTCCCTGGGCCCCTGCGGCACGGACGGCCTGACCGCCGCCGTGAAGAATAACGACATCGCCGCTGTCCACACCTGGGACGGCGAGACATGGACCCAGCTTACCTCCGTCAAGGACGACCGTCTCAACAGCGGCGGCGGTATTCTGGTGCTCACCGACAGCGACATCTGGACCCCCAGCAAGCACTGGAACGGCGAAGCCTGGGAGGATCACAGCTACGGCTTTACCTCCTTTGAGCGGGTCGGCGGCGACGCCTACGCCGTGGACGCGGACGGCCAGCGTTACGTCTACAGCGGCGGGAGCTGGACCCAGACCGCCGCGGCGGAGACCGCCCCCGCTTATGATGTGACCGGCGTCACCCGTCGTCCGACCACCGGCCGGGATCATAACGGCGACTGGTATCTGTTCACCGAGGGCAAGGATCACTATATCGCGAACAGCAGCTGCTACCACGAGAAGGGCAGCTTCGTCTACAAGTGGGACGGCGAGCAGTGGGTCTATCAGATCATGAGCGACTTCAATGACCCCAACGACGACCCCAACGAGCAGCAGCAGCGCATCCGCCCCGACTGCGTCACCGCCATCGAAAGCCCCATGGAGGGCGTGTCCGTCATGTACGGCGACCACGGCGCCATCTACCTCTATACCGACGACGCCACCATCACCTTTACCTCCAACGGCGGCAGCGAGGTGGAGCCCCTGACGGCCCCCATCGCAAGCAAGATCACCCCGCCTGCCTCCCCCACCCGGGACGGCTACACCTTCGTGGGCTGGTACACGCTGGACGCCTTCATGACCAACGGACCGTCCTATGCCTTCGGCCTCATGCCCGCGAAGGATATCACCCTCTACGCCAAGTGGATCGAGGCGGGGAGCGGCGAGGATCCCTTCGCCGCCGAGCGGGAGCGCGCCACCGAAAGCCTGAACAATGAGTATAACAAGCTGGATCAGAACGACTATGACCCCGACGTGTGGGCCCAGATCGAGGCCGTCTATGCCGCCGGTCTCGCGGGCATCGCCGACGCGACCACCTATGACGGCGTGTATGACGCCCTCAACGAGGCGCTTGCCGCCATGGGCGAGCTGGCAAGGCAGACCTCCGGCGAGGCCACCGTGGCCGTCACCGTGGAGAAATTCACCGTTGACGGCGAATACATCGTGGAGCCGGTGCTCGTCACCGTGCCCAAGTATTCCCAGGCCTCCGTGGTCGTCACCGACCTGCTCAAGGAGCAGTTCCCCGAGCTCAACGGCGGCGTCCCCTATACGCTGACCGGCACCGAGACCGATAACTTCTACCTCTCCGGCGTGTACTACTACGGCGCTGACGGCTCGGAGGAGTACCTGCCCGAGAAGGCGACCATCAACGGCGAGTACTACCCCGACTCCGGCTGGCTCTACTGCGTCAACGGCGAGTTCCCCGGCTTCGGCGCGGACGGCTACGCGCTGGCTAACGGCGACGTGATGCGCTGGCAGTTCACCTGCGTGGGCCTCGGCGCGGATGTGGGCGACGCCTATGACGGCGAAGCCGTTCAGGTGGCCGACAAGGATGCGCTGATCTGGAAGATCGCGGAGATCAACGCCGCCGGTGAGCAGGACGAGTATCCTACCTATGCCGACGCCATGGCGGTGCTGAAGGATATCCCCGCCTCCCAGGAGGCCGTGGACGCGGCCCTCGCGGCTCTGGTCAAGGCCCAGCCCGCAGGTCCCGCCGCGCAGCTCACCAGCGCCAGCCTGACGCTGGCCGGCGACATCGGCGTGAACTTCTACGTGATCCCCGATGACACGCTCAAGGCCGACGCGGAAGCGTATGCGATCCTCACCTACAAGGGCGAGCCCTCCGATCCGATCCTTCTGAGCTCAGCGCCCACCAAGCCTGACGAGGACGACGCATCCGTCATCCGCAGCGTCTTCACCCAGTTCGTCGCCGCCAAGGATATGACCGAGCAGATCACTCTCCGGCTCTTCACCGGCGCCGATGAGCCGGTCGCCCTCACCGATGCCAACGGCAACCCCTTTGCGGATGATGCCGCCGTCTACTCTGTGGCAAGGTTTGTCAAGGCTGCTTCCGAAACCCAAAGCGAGAAGTACGCGAAGCTGAAGGAGCTGGCTCCGAAGATCGCTTCCTACGGCGCTTATGCCATGACGTACTTCGCCGGCTACAACGACTATGAGCCTGTCTGCCAGGATGCGGACTATGCGGAATACATCACCGATGCGAAGGCTAATGTCAGCGGCATCAGTGCGGCAACCCTGCTTGACTACAAGACCGTTAAGAACGGAACCGTGGATGGCGTCGAAGTGAAGACCATCTCCCTGACGATGGATTCTCTGACCACGCTGAGGATCTTCTTCACCGGTCTGGAAGGCCATACGGTCACGGTGGACGGCACGGAGGTCACGCCTGTCAAGTCCGGCAGCAAGTATGTTGTCAAGATCCCGAACATCGCGGCGAAGGATCTCGGCCACGCCTACACCATCGCGGTGGACGACGCCCTGACTCTCAAGGCGAGCGCCCTGAGCTACGCCAGAAGCGCGCTCAACGCCTATGAGGGCAATCCGGACAAAGCTGATCTGTGCAACCTGGCCCGCGCGCTGTATGAGTACAACGCCGCTGCGATCAATTATTTCAACGCATAAGGAGGATACCATGAAGCAGCAGTATGAGCCCCTCGAGCTGGAGGTCATCCGCTTCACAACCGAAGATGTGATCACCACCAGCGGCCCGGACGATCCCGAGCCTGTTCCCGTCGAGGATTAGGCGGAAGAAATCCCCCGGCGGGCATCCTTCGGGATGCCTGTCCGGGGCTTCTGATTTTCGGTCGGCCGGTTAAAACCCGCCGACCGTTTTCTGTTGTCTGAAGCAACGTACTCAACAAGTGGGTCATTGGTTCATATATACTGTGCCGGATACCATATCAGACGCATTTGGTGTCAAACTGGTGTCAAATTGACAATATGTAAAAAACGGATAAGCTGAGCGACGCAATAATACCGGTTTTTTTGCACCTGGTATAAAAATCATAGTTATACGTTCGGAATAATAACCTCCGCCTTTGCATATTCTTTCCAGCTCAGCTTCTGACCGCAGCGGTCGCAGAAGAACTGATACTCCCGTTCAAATGGCCGGCAGCATCTTGGGCAGACCGGGAAGATGACAAATCCGTATCTGCCGTAGTATCCGCTACATTGCGTCACGGCCAACGGGATCCGATAAAGCAACTCCTGCACAGGGGTGGAAGCGATAAGCAGGTCATTCGGCAGAAGCTGAAACCCCAGACACAGTTTTTCCAGCGTTTTGATTGACGGCGCGGTTTTCCTGCGGACGATGTCTCCGAAATATCTCGCACTCAATTCACAGTGCTCAGCGGCGACCTCATAGCTCC
>JAEETR010000201.1 GCA_016286595.1 Oscillospiraceae bacterium
GGATGCGGAGGTCAGGCCGATCCTCGCGATCTTGGGGGTCGCGCCGTTCTGGCCGGCGTTCCAGGTGGAACCGAAGATGGCGACCAGCTCAGCGGCGGTCCGCTCGCCTACAGCCTCGCCGCGGACATTGCCGAAGGCGGTGGTGTAGAAGCAGTTGACCATGGTGCCGCTGAAATTGCGCATGAAGGTGTCGGAGCCGCTGGAGCTCATGGTGATCTCAGCGGGGGCGAACAGGCAGTTGATGAAGTTTACGGAACCGCCGCTGCGGTAGCCGACGATGCCGGAGTTGTTGGTGGCCGTCTCGCCCAGCAGGCTGCCGTCGAACAGGCAGTCGGCGATGACGGTGGTGCCGTAGTTGCGGCTGATGAAGGCGGCGTTGGTGCCGTCGCCGGAATAGGTGGAGGTGATGGTCGCGCCAACGCGGCAGTTGAGTATGTAGGTGCTGCCGTTGGCGTCGCAGACGAGGCCGGAGGCCCATCTGGCGCTGGTGTCGACGGTGCCGGCCACGTTCAGACGCACTATGGCCGCGTTGTTCACGCAGTTGAAGGGCGCCACGCAGTCTTCGGCGGTGGAGTAGGCCAGAGTCAGGGTGTGGCCCGCGCCGTCGAAGGTTCCGGAGTATTTGGCGCTGCTGCTGCCCGCCATTTTCGCGGCGGAGCTGAGAGTGACGTCCGCGGTCATGACCGCGTTGATGTCGGCCTTGCCGGCGCCGATGAGGGTGCAGAACAGGTTCCAGTCGCTCTCGGAGTCGATGAGCAGGCTGCCGTCATCGTCATATTCCGCGCCTCCGACGATGGAGGCTTCGGAGAGGACGGGGATGACCTCGGTCTCGTTCACGACGGTCCAGTGGGAGCCGAGGGCCGCAGCCAGCTCGGAGGCCGTCTTGGCGGAGCCGTCATTGCCCTGGACGGTGCCGAAGGCCTGGGTATACCAGCAGTTGTTGAGGTTGCTGCTGCCTGTGTGGCGGTAGAAGGTAGCGGATTCTTCCTCGCCGGAGGTGATCTGTGTCGGGGCGAACAGGCAGTTGGTCAGGTACAGCGAGTTGTCACGCCAGCCGACGAAACCGCCGCAGCTGTTGGTGGAATCACCGAGGAAGCAGCCGTCGAACAGGCAGTTTTCCATGTAAGTGGAGGAACTGTTGCCGGCCACGAAGCCGCCGTGAGAGCCGTCGCCATCGATAAGGGAGTTGATGACGACGCTGGAGCGGCAGTCATAGATGTGGATCTCGTTGTGTACGCTGCCTACGAGACCCGCGGACATCTTCGCGGTGGTCGTGATCGTGCCCGCGGTGTGCAGGTTGCGGATCACGGCGTTGCTGCCGGTGTGGCTGAAGGGAGCGGTGCGCTCAGTGCTGGTGACGTAGGCGACGGTGAGGGTGTGGCCCGCGCCGTCGAAGGTTCCGCGGTAATAATAGCTGGTGGTGCCGACCATGGGGGACGCCTGCGTCAGGGTGACGTCGGCGGCCAGGACGGCGTTGAGCTGAGTATCACCGTGATTGACGCGCCACGCGAAGACCTCCCAGTCGTCAGCGCTGTCGATGACGAGACGGTCGAACTCGTCGACCTCGGGGGCCTCGGTGATGATGGAGGCGGGGTTGAAGACGGGCACCGCGCGGCCGTTATCCACGGTCCATGCCGCGCCGAGAGCCTCGGCCAGCTCAGCCGCGCTCATCTGACTGCCGTCGTTGACCTGGCCGTCGCCGGCGGTCTGGGTGTAATAGCAGTTCCTGAAGTTCTCGGTGCCGCTGTAGGTGTAGCACAGCGTCCGGATGTTGCCCAGGTTTTCGGGCAGAGACAGAGATATGGGATCGAACAGACAGTTGGTGAGGTTGGCGGTGCTGCGGTAGTTGTAGCCGATTATACCGGAGGTGATGTTGTTGCCCGACTGAGACAGAGAACCGTCAAACACGCAGTCGGTAATGTTCATTGTAGAATCGGTGTAGCCCACAAAACCGCCGGTGTAGGAGGAACTGGAGGTGATGGCGGCGCTGACGCGGCAGCGGGTGATGGTGGTGGAGCCGTCGGCGTAGGCCACGATGCCGCCGGTGTAGGAACCGGTGGAGGTTATGGAGCCGGCCACGTGCAGATCGCTGAACACGGCGCCGTACTCGGTGTACATGAACGGCGCCTGATAGCCGCTGCCGCTGAAGGCGACGGTGAGGGTGTGGCCGTTGCCGTTGAAGGTGCCGGTATATCTGTGGCTGGAGTCGCCGATTTTGGAGGCCGTTGCCGAGAGCGTGATGTCGTCCATGAGGATGGCGTTGGCGCTCAGCTCGCCCTTGCCGACCTTCCACGCGAAGGAGTTCCAGTTCTCCTCGCTGTAGATAAGATAACGGCCCATGGCGTCCTTCAAAAGGGCCTGGGGCAGCTGAGCCGTGGCCAGAGCGGGCACGGCGTGGCCGTTCTCGACGGTCCACAGATTGCCCAGATCCCCGGCCAGCTCAGCGGCGGTCTTTTCCGTGCCGTTGATGCCCTGGTTATAGGAGGTGCGGTAGGTGTACCATACGTGGTAGTCGGAAAGCCAGGAGGGGCCGCTGCCGCCCTCAAAACGGAAGAAGCTCTTCCACACGTTCATGGTGACCTCGGCGGGGTCGAACAGGACGCGGTCGAAACTAATCGAGCCGCTGTACCAGCCGCCCACGAAGCCCGCGGCGCGCTCACTGGCCGGGCCCAGAAGGGAGCCGTCGAACAGACAGTCGTTGAAGTAGCCGGTGCCGCTGATGCCCTGGCCGATAAAGCCGCCGTGACCGCAGTCGCCCTCATAGGTGGAGGAGAGAGCCACGCTCACCCGGCAGTTCGTGACGTAGGTGTTGCCGGTGCTGGCGCCGATAAGTCCGCCCGCGCTGCGGTAGGCGGTGGAGACGGTGCCCGCGACGCGCAGGTTCTTTATCGTCGCGCCGTTGACGCGGTTGAACAGGCCGAACACGTTGCCCTCGGCGGTGAGGTTCACGGTCAGAGTGTGGCCGTTGCCGTCAAACTCGCCGGAATAGGGCGAAGCGGTGCTGCCGATAAGCATGACGTCGGCAGGAAGGGTCAGGTCCGCGTTCAGCACGGCGTTGATGCCGGGCTGTCCTTCGCTGACGCGGGAAGCGAACGCGTTCCAGTCGCCCACGGAGGAGATCACGAACCGGTCAAGACCGTCCTGAGCCACCGCGTTGAGAGACGCGGCGGCGCTCGTCACGCTCACACCGTTTTCATCGGTGATCACGCAGCGGTACCTGTTGCCGATACGGTTTTCGGTTATCTCCGAGGTGAGAGTGTCGGTCGTGGCGCTCTCAAGCGGAGAGGCATACCACTTCGACCCTTTGGCCGTGCGGTATTGCCACTGATAGGTGATTCCGTCGCCGGTGGCGGCGACGCGGAAGGAGAACGTCTCTCCCACCATGCCGTAGAAATCCTGGGGCTGCTGCGTTATCACAGGGCCCGTGGAGTCGGCAAAGGCTGACGTTGCCACAGTGAACGCCATAACGGCGCACAGCAGCAGCACGACAAGCGATTTGCCCTGATTTCTTCTTGTTCGCATAAATGTGCTCCTTTCAACGATACTCACAAGAATATGAATGTCAGAAAACGGGGGAAGAAACCCAGCTTCTGCCAAAACATTCACGGCATTCATTATATTCCAGAACGGGTGGATTAGTCAACCGATACAACATAAACAGACATATAAAATTATGCGAAAAAACGCTCTGCGCAGCCCGTGCGGAGGGCACGAAAAAAGGAAGACCGTCCTGCCGGACGGCCTTCCTTTTTCATATAGTGTCTCAGGCGCTTCGGCCCGCCTGACGGGGCGGACTTCAGCCGTTGATCTCCAGGTATTTTTTGCGGGAGTACTCGTAGACCTCCTCGCAGAAGGCGGGGGTCATGGCGAAGGCGCCGTTGTAGCTTATCACGACGGGCTTGCCGGGCTGGGAGAAGTCGTCCACGAACTTCCGGGCAAGACGGCGCTGCTCCTCCTCGGAGGTGGTCTCCGGGTCGAACTTGTCGGGCCATACGGCGAAGACTATCCTGTCGCCGTACTTCTCGTACAGGTCGTGGATGTGGTTCATGGGCTGGGGGCCCCACATGTCGAAGCCGCCGTCGATATATGCCTGGACGCGGTCCTCGGTGTGGCCGCAGGAGTGGAGGGTGGCTATCCTGCCCTTGGAGTGGATGTAATCGGTGATCTTTTTCATGAAGGGCACGAACAGCTCGTAGGCCACTTCCTGGGAGAAGAAGGGGGCGGCCTGAGAGCCCCAGTCGTCGTGGATGTTGATGGAGTCCATCAGGGGATAGACCTCGCACAGCTTGTCGACGATCCTGCAGCCCATCTCGGTGGTGGCCTCGAAAAGCTCCTTTATGGCGTCCTGCTGGTCCTCGTCGATGAGGGCCACGGCGGCCTCCATGAAGTCCATGAAGGAGATGAGCCTTTCGAACCAGAAGCCGTTGATGAAGGTGAACTCGTGGGTGAAGCGGGGGTCGAGGACGTTGCCTCTGGCCTCCTCCTCCCAGCCCCAGTCGGAGACGTCGGGGATCTTGATGACGTCCTTCCAGTCGTTGACGTCCTCCAGATGGGGTGAGCCGGGGCGGACTATGGCTCCGCCGGCGGACTCGATGAACTCCCACTCTATGCCGAACACGTCGGTTATATCCTGTCCCTGGCCGCGGCCGAGCTTCTCGTTGTAGATCTTCGAGCCCAGGCCCCGGGCCTCGCTGTACCAGGGCATCCAGAAAGGCTTTTTCTCATAGTACAGGGCGTCCAGATTTTCCCTGGGGGTCACGGGGGTGTTGCGTATATCCAGCCCCTTGTGGTTGCCTCTGGCGGGGGTGGTGGCGATTATCTCAAGCTCCGACCTGGTGAACGGAATTTTGCGGTACATTGCAAAACCCTCCCTCGATAATATTATTGTCCGTCAAACAGAAAGCTGCTCCGTGAGGGAACAGCTTTCCTGACGTTTTTTTACTTTGCCTCGCCGCACTTGGCGATGCGGGAGAACTCGTACATGTACTCCCTTATCTTGGCGTTGTGCTTGGGGCTGGAGGCATAGCCGCCGTAGACCCGGTACTTGTTGAAGAACTCCACGAATTCCCGGCAGGACTGGCGGACCTGCTCGTCGGTATAGTCGTCGGTTATCTCTACGGGGGCGGCGCCCAGGATTATCTTGTCGCCGTACTTCTCGGCAAGCATGCGCTTGTCGTTCATGGGCTGGCCGTTCCACATGTCCACGCCCGCCTCTATCATGGCGGGGACCAGCAGCTCGTTCTTGCCGCAGGAGTGCAGCTCGAAGTATACGCCCAGCTCGTGGGTGGCGTCCACGATCCTCTTCAGATAGGGCACCAGCATCTCCCGGACGGTGTCAAGGGAGAAGAAGGGGGCCCGCTGGCTGCCCCAGTCGTCGTGGAAGGTGAGTATGTCGATGTTGAAATACTCCTTGTACTTGCGGATTATTTTCGGATAGAAGTCCGCGAGACGGTCGAACAGCCGGTGCACGGCCTCCTGCTCGTCCTCGTCTATCATGGACACGAGGGCGGGGCTCATCTCGCAGAAGGAGATGAGGCGCTCGAAAAGGCCGTTGAGGATGGTGGCTCCGAACAGAACGTCCTTCTGCTCGATAAGGGCTCTGTTCTTCTCGGCGCTGGCGGCCCAGTCCCAGGAATCGGGGTCGGGGAACTCTATGACGTCCTCCCACTCGGTGATGTCCTCAACCTTGGGGGCGCCGGGGCGCACCATGGAGCCGCCCACCTGGGGGACCCACTCCCAATCCACGTTGAACATGTCGGGGCCGCCGCCGTCCTTGTTGGGATCGAAGGGGGTGGCCTCGAAGACGAAGCCCCGGGCGATGTTGTCCCGCACTATGGCGGGGGTGACGCTGATGGAGTCCCGGGCTATGGGCATCCACAGGGGCTCCTCGCCCCGAAGGAACATGAGATAGTTCTCCCGGGGGGAGATTGGCGTGTCGAACAGGGGGAAGGCGCCTCTGCCCATGTTGGGGCCTTCACGTTTGCTTATAAGTTCTTCCTTGCGGAACGGGATTCTTTCCATTGCAATCTCCTCTCAAATGGCGGACCGGTCTGCGATCCCGGCTCAGCCGACCACGAAGGCCTTGGCCACGCTGGCGGCGGAGGCGGCGTCGGTGGTGTAGGCGTCTGCGCCGATCTCGTCGGCGAACTCCTGGGTGATGGGGGCGCCGCCGACCATGACCTTGAAGTCGGCCCTGTTGGGGGCGGCGTTGAGGGCTGCCACGGTGTTCTTCATGGCGGGCATGGTGGTGGTCAGCAGGGCGGACACGCCCACGATCTTGACGGCGGGATCGGCGGCGGCCTCCACGAATCTCTCCGCGGGGACGTCAACGCCAAGATCCTCCACCTCGAAGCCGGCGCTCTCGATCATGAGGCACACCAGATTCTTGCCGATGTCGTGCAGGTCGCCCTGAACGGTGCCGATTACGGCCTTGCCGATGGACACGTCGCCCACGCTGGCCAGCGAGGGCTTGAGGACCTCCACGCCCTTCTTCATGGCGCGGGCGGCCACCAGCATCTCGGGGACGAAGATCTCGTTGTTCTTGAACTTCTCGCCCACGACGCTCATGGCGTCGATCATTCCCTTGTTGAGTATCTCCAGGGGATCGATGCCCTCACCGAGGGCCTCCTCCACGAGACCGGGAACGAGTTTGGCCTTGCCGCGCTCCACGGCAGAGGCGATCTCTTCAAGCTTGGACATAATACTTTCCTCCATATAATACAAATTATTTATTTTTCAATTTATCGTCAGACCGCTTCCCGGCTCAGGCCTTGGGGAGCGGACCGATCTCTCCGTCACGGAAGGCGACGATGTATTCCATACAGTAGTCGTCCAGACCCGTGCAGGCCTCGGCGGCGTAGATGGCGCCCTTCATATCGCGGTTGGTGGGATCCAGGATGCCCGCGTCCATTCCGGCGGCGATGGCCAGAGTGACGAAGGCCTGGTTTATAAGAGCCCTCGCGGGCAGATTGTAGGAGATATTGCTGACGGCGCCCACTATGTGCACGTCCTTGTCGCGCTCACGGATGCCCTTTATGGTGTCGATGACGGTGGATACGCCCGTCTCGGAGGTGCAGACCATCTCCACCAGGGGGTCGATGAAAAGGCGGTCGTGGGCTATGCCGTACCTGTCCGCCTCCTGCAGGATGCGCTCGAACACGGCAAGACGCTGCTGAGCGGTGGGGGGGATGCCCTTCTCGTCGGAGCACAGGGCGATGCACTTCCAGCGGGTGTCGGCTATGGCGGGGAAGATCTTTGCGATCTTGTCTCCCTCCATGGACACGGAGTTGATAAGGCCGGGCTTTTTGACGTATTTGAGGGCCTTGACTATGGTGTTGGGGCTGGGAGAGTCGAGACAGATGGGCAGAGAGGACTCCTCCTGGACGATGTCGAGCATCCACTTCAGGGTCTCCTCCTCCACGTCCTCCGGGACGGAGGCGCACACGTCGAGATAATCGGCGCCGGCATCCTCCTGACGGACGGCCAGTCTCCTGATCCTGGCTTCGTCTCTTTCGGCTATGGCCTTTCCCATCGAGGGGATGGAACCGTTGAGTTTCTCGCCGATGATGATCATCTTGTTATCTCCTTCCGGTCGTTTATTTGATCAGACAACAACCCACGTAGGTTATCGTGTCTTTTCCGTGGTAATAGGGCACACCGTTGGCGGAGCAGACCTCGCTTACGAGCATGCCGTAGCCCTCCATTGAGGAAAAGGCCTTCTCGGGGAAGCGGCAGGGCTCGGGATAGGCGCACTTCTCGCACACGCCGCAGCCGCCGGCGCCGAGGCACAGCGCGTCGGGGTAAAGGGCCTTGACCTGGGCCGCCAGGGCCAGAAAACGCTTTTTGTGGACCTTGCCGGTGTCCATCATGGTCTCGTAATCCATGGAGTCCTCCAGCTGTCCCACCGTCTGCACGATGATGCCCTCGCTGTAGCGGGCGACGACGCTGCGGCAGTGGTCCAGGTCGCCGCAGGCGGGCGGGCAGGTCCAGTTGTGGCCGTAGGCGTGGCACTTGCCCTCGGCGCAGGTAGCCCGGACCTCGTCGTGGAGCACGACGGTCCCGGCGTCCATCCTGACGGCCTCGTCGAAGCCGACGGACTTGGCCAGCTCGATGCATTTTTCTATATCGCTCATAATTCCTCCGGGAACATCAGTTCGTCTACGAAACGGTCCTGGAAATCCGGGCTTGACGCCAGCTCTATGAATTCGGTGCGCCCGGCCATGGCCGCGGCGCGCTCAAAGCATTCATAGTTCAGGGCGCACCATAAAGCCCCAGTGCCGGCGGCGTTGCCCACCGCCTGTATCCTGTCGAGCAGCACTCCGGGTATAAGACCCACGGCGCAGGCGCTTTCCGGCGACATATAGCTGCCGAAGGCCCCCGCGATGAGCACCTTTTTTATATCCTCCGCCCTGCGGCCCAGATGCTCCAGCATGAGGCTTATGCCCGCTGCCATGGCGCCCTTGGCCAGCTGCACCTCCCGCACGTCCTTCTGACTGAGGTAGACGCACTGACCCGTGCCGCTCTGTTCCCCGTCGGCTATGACGAAACAGCGCATGCCGTCCACGGTGCGCAGCCGCCCGGCAAGGGGCCGGGACTGACGGGGCAGCTCGTCCTCGTCCGCGAGGCGGCCGGTCTCGTCTATGACGCCGGCGCGCAGCAGGGAGGCGGTCAGGTCCAGAAGGCCGGACCCGCATATGCCCCGGGGCTTTCCCCCGCCTATGACGGAGAAGGTCAGCGCCCCGTTGTCTATCGACGCGTGGTCTATCGCTCCGGCGGCGCCCCGCATGCCGAAGGTTATCCTGGCGCCCTCAAAGGCGGGACCGGCGGCGGTGGAGCAGGCCACGGCGCGGTCTTTGTCGCCTATGACCAGCTCTCCGTTGGTGCCGATGTCGATGGCCAGCGTCAGCTCCTCCCGACGGTCGAAGCCGCAGGCGAGCATCATGGCGGAGGTGTCCGCGCCCACGAACCCGGCTATGCACGGCAGCATGAACAGCTTTGCCCGGGGGTTCGCGTCAAGACCGTAGGCCGCGGCGTCCAGCACCAGCGGGTCGGCGACGGAGGGCACGTAGGGGGACAGCACCAGGCTCGACGGGTCTATGCCCAGGAAGAGATGGTGCATGCAGGTGTTGCCCGCGATAAATACGGAATAAACGTCCTTCTTTTCGGCCCCCGCCCTTTCAAGGGCGTCGGCCAGAAGACCGTTGACGGCCGTGCGAATGGCGCGGGACAGGTCGTCCGGGCCGTTGTGCATGGCGTGATTGGCCCTGCTTATAACGTCCGCTCCGAACTCCGTCTGGGGGTTCAGGGCGCTGACGGTGGACAGGACCGTGCCCGTCTGCCCGTCGGCAAGGTAGAGCACCACGGTGGTGGTGCCTATATCCACGGCGGCTGCAAGAAGCCTGCCGCCCTTTCGGATATCCAGCAGCTCTTCGCCGCAGACTACTGCCTGAGGCGCGTAGCCGAGAGCGTCCAGCTTTTTGCCCAGAGCGTCGGCCATGACGGGGTCCGGGCGGATATCCCCGCCCCCGGCGCTGCGGACGGCGGCTTTCAGCCGGGTCCAGTGGGAGGTGGGATCGGAAAGCGACGCTCTTTCCACGTTCAAAGACAGCGCGCGGACGGCGGGACGCAGCTCCGGCAGCCCTCCGGCTCCCTCGGTGAGGATGCGGTGACCGCCGTCGGAGGCGGTGTAGACGGTCATATCCCGGGTGACCTTCGTCTGGCAGGCGAGAACGCTCTTTCGCTCGCCCGTTTCGGTGAGTATCTCGGCCAGACACTTGCCGCACACGCCCATGCCCCCGCAGGGGGCGTCGGGCATAAGTCCCGCGGCTATCTCCGCCGCCAGGACCGTGTCGCCCTCCCGGACCTGCGCGGTCACGTTCTGATTCGGAAAAAGGACCTTGTAAGACAAGCGGTACCTCCCGGAAAGTTCGCTGCCCGGCTCCGGCATATCGCCTCGTGACGGCGCGGAAACCGGGCGCCCGGTATATCACGGAGCGCAGAACAAGTATACTGTCACACCATAATTATAGCAGAGATGATCTTTCCGTTCAATGGTATTAAAAAATTTATTGTGTTAAAGCCCTCAAGTACTTGACATGGAGTATACTACATGGGGTATAATAACAGGCAGTACGCATCATGTCGGAGTGTGTCGGAGTCATCCGGCGCGCCATTAAGCGACGCGCAAAATCAAGAAGAGTAGGAGGAAAAGCATGGAAAAATCTGTTGAGACCGCAGAGGCTACCAAGACTGCCCCGGTGAATGAAAACATAGAGGCAGTTGAAGAGCTTCCCCCTGAGGAGAAAAAGTCGACGTTTCTCCACTTTGCGGCCATGTCGGGAACGTTCTGGATAGCGTCCTGCTTTACCAGCTATCAGACCGTCTTCCTGCAGTCTATCGGCTGGAACACCGCTCAGGTGGGCGTTCTCCAGTCCATCAACCACATAGTCGGCATATTCTCGTCCCCCACCTGGGGCACCATAAGCGACAAGATCCGTTCGGTCAAGAAGGTGCTGCTGCTGGTTTTGACCATCAGCATGATCACGTACTTCGCCACCCCCTGGCTGAGCTTCAGCATCTGGGGCGTCAGCTTCCTGTACGTGGTGATCCCCTTCACCAACTTCTTCCGCATGCCCCTGAACTCCCTGATCGACAACTGGACGGTGCGAACGTCGAACAAGCACAACCTTAACTTCGGCCAGATCCGTTCCGTCGGTTCCTTCACTTTCGGCGTTACCGGCATGCTGCTGGGCTTCTTCGTGACCTACATCAACGAGCATTACTCCGTAGGCCGCTGGGACGGCAACTTCGGCACCGTGCTGACCTTCATCTGCTACTCCGTGTTCAACCTGGCCCTGTTCGCCGTTGTCCTCTCCACTCCGGAGCGCAACGCCCAGGGCACCGGCAAGAAGCGCCTGAAGTTCAGCGAGATGCCCTACGGCAAGCTGTTCAGGAACTACTACTACGTCACCTATATCATCTACGCCATAGTGCTGCAGCTCCCCATGAGCTGCCTCAACGGCTTCACCCCTTACCTGCTGGCTGAGGTGGGCTCCACCGGCGCGGCCATCGGTTACGTCACCGGCTTCAAGGCCTTCATCGAGATACCCATGCTGATGAGCCTGAAGAAGTTCCGCTCCAAGGTGCCTCTGTACTACCTGCTCCTGGCCTCCGGCTGCTTCTACGTTCTTGAGGCTATACTGTACTCCAACGCCCAGAACTTCTGGCACGTGTTCATCACCGCGGCCATCTGCCAGGGCCTCGGCGGCGGCCTGTCCATCGCGGCGGGCACCAACTACGTTTACACCCTGTCTCCTCCCGAGCTGAAGGCTACCGCACAGACGCTGCACGGCGCCTGCGTCAACGTGGCCGGCATCGTGGGCAGCGCCATGGGCGGCTTCCTGATCCACACCATAGGCATCAGAGAGTTCTACCGTTACATGGGCGTGCTGATCCTCGTGGCTCTGGGTCTGTACGTGCTGAGCTTCGTCTTCGGACCGAAGATCTCCAAGCAGCCCCGCCCGGGCATCACTCCCTGACGTCGGAGCGGACGTCGCTGCTCCTCTCCCCACAAAACCCGCTTCGCCGGGCTTTTTCGGGGGCCCCAAAATACAACAAAAAAACTCCCGCTGCACTGCAGCGGGAGTTTTTTTGTTCTGTTCTGCGTTGAGGTGACGGCGGCTTTTACGCCAGCAGCTCGTCCACGGCCCTGCC
>JAEETR010000202.1 GCA_016286595.1 Oscillospiraceae bacterium
CCCCGGCAAGTACCGCGACCTGGTGGTGCGCATCGCCGGCTACTCCGCCTACTTTGTGGAGCTGGGCGTGGACCTGCAGAACGACATCATCGCGCGAAACGAGAACATGCTGTGACGCTCCGGTCGCAGGCGCTGCGCCGTATGTGATCGGGCAGGACGGGAAATGCTTAAATCTCCCGTCCGAAGGTTTTGAACAGTAACATAACGGAGCGGCTCTGCCGCTCCGTTATGCTGTCTGCGCAGCGTAGGTTGTCCCGGGCGGTATCCTGTGGTACGATGTCCGACGGAGGGATGGAAAATGAACAGTTATGTGACCGGCGCCGCGATCCGCGGACTGCGGGAAAAGAAAAAGCTGACCCAGGAGCAGCTTGCGAAGCGGCTCTGCGTCAGCGGAAAAACGGTGAGCAAATGGGAAACGGGCCGGGGGCTCCCGGATATCGCGTTGCTGGAGCCTCTTGCAAACGCGTTAGGCGTCTCCGTTCCGGAGCTGCTTTCCGGAGAGATCGTGGAAAACAGGAACCGTTCAGCCAATATGCTCCGCGCACGGTTTTATGTCTGTCCTGTCTGCGGCAATGTGATCCATGCCGCGGGGGAGGCCGCCGTAAGCTGCTGCGGCGTGACCCTGCCGCCGCTGGAGGCGGAGGAGGACGACGAACACCGGATCAGCGTTCAGGTCGTGGAGGATGAATACTATGTGACCCTCGATCACCCCATGTCCAAATCACACTATATATCCTTCCTCACCGCCGTTTCAGATCAGGGGCTCCAGCTCGTCAAGCTGTACCCGGAGGGCGGCTGCGAGGCGCGTTTTAAAATGAGCCGGGTCCGCCGCATCTGCGCCTTCTGCAACCGACACGGCCTTTTCACCGCGGAGGTATAAAAGATCACCGGTATCAGCCAGAAGCTGTACCGGTGACTTTTTACTTTTTCTTTTTCTTCTTGCTGCCGAAGACCCCGCCGGACGCCTTGGGCTTTTCGCCCAGGGACTCGCCCAGCTGCCGCAGCAGCTCCTTCTGCTGGGCGTTGAGGCCCTTGGGTATCTCCACCCTTACAGTGACGTACTGATCGCCACGGCTGCCGCCCCGGAGGGAGGGGATCCCCTTGCCCTTCAGGCGGAACACCGCCCCGCTCTGGGTGCCCTCGGGCACGTTGTACTTCACCTTGCCGTCCAGGGTGGGAACCTCCACCTCGGCGCCAAGGGACGCCTGGACGATGGAGATGGGGATCTCGCACAGCACGGCGGTGCCGTCCCGCTCAAAGAACTCGTGTTCCTTCACCGAAACGGTGATATACAGGTCGCCGTTTTCGCCGCCGTTAACGCCCGCGCTGCCCTGTCCCCGGAGAGAGATGGACTGGCCGTCGTCGATGCCCGCGGGGATGTTCACGGTGATCTTCTTGTTCTTGCGCACCAGGCCGGCGCCGCGGCACGTGGTGCATGGCTGGTGAATGATTTTCCCGGTGCCGCCGCACTTGGGGCAGTCCGTGGTGCTCTGCATGACTCCGAAGGGCGTGCGCTGCTGGCTCGTCACCGTGCCGGTGCCGCGGCAGTTGGAGCACGTCTCCGCAGTGGTGCCGGGCTGGCAGCCGGTGCCGGAGCAGTCGGAGCACTTTTCGATGCGGGAAACGGAGATCTCCTTCTCGCAGCCGAAGGCCGCCTCCTCAAAGGTAATGGAGACGCCTGTGACCACCCGTTCGCCCTTGCGGGGCGCGTTGCGGCTGCGGCTGCGACTTCCGCCGCCCCCGAAGATCGAGCCGAAGATATCCCCCAGGTCCAGGTCGATGCCCCCGAAGCCGCCAAAACCGCCTCCGAAGCCTCCGGCCCCGAAGTTGGGGTCCACGCCGGCATGGCCATACTGATCGTATTTGGCGCGCTTATCCGAGTCGGACAGTACCTCATACGCCTCATTGATCTCCTTGAACCTGGCCTCCGCTTCCTTGTCATCGGGATGCAGGTCCGGGTGATATTTTTTGGCAAGCTGCCGGAACGCCTTCTTGATCTCATCCTCCGAGGCGCCCTTCTGCAGGCCGAGTACCTCGTAATAATCTCTTTTATCCGCCATAAGTATATCCCCGCACAGCAACCGGCGGGAGGGTTTCTCCCGCCGAGTGCGTATTGTTTTTCAAAGACTTATTTCTTATCGTCGTCATCCACAACGGTGTAGTCCGCATCGTAGTAGTCGCCGCTGCCGCCGTTATCCCCGACGGGCGCGCCGCCCTGAGCGCCGGGATTGAAGCCCGCGCCGCCGCCGGGCGCCTGCTGCTGATAGAGCTTTTCGGATACGGCGTAGAACGCCTTCTGCAGCTCCTCCGAGGCAGCCTTGATGGATGCGGTATCCTGACCGGAAAGGGCGTTCTTCACCTTGGCGATGGCGTCCTCCACGTTCCTCTTGTCAGCGGCATCCAGCTTGTCGCCCATGTCCGCCAGGGCCTTCTCGCTCTGATAGACCAGCGACTCCGCCTCGTTCTTGGTATCGACCTCTTCCTTGCGCTTCTTATCCTCGGCGGCGTACTGCTCCGCCTCGCGCACGGCCTTCTCAATATCGTCCTTGGAGAGGTTCGTGGAGGAGGTGATGGTGATGTGCTGCTCCTTGCCGGTGCCCAGATCCTTGGCGGATACGTTGACGATGCCGTTGGCGTCGATATCGAAGGTGACCTCGATCTGGGGCACGCCGCGCCGCGCGGGGGCGATACCGTCCAGATGGAAGCGGCCCAGGGACTTGTTGTACTGTGCCATTTCCCGCTCGCCCTGGAGGACGTTGACCTCCACAGAGGTCTGATTGTCCGCCGCGGTGGAGAAAATCTGGCTCTTCTTGGTGGGAATGGTGGTGTTGCGCTCGATGAGCTTTGTGAACACGCCGCCCAGGGTCTCGATACCCAGGGACAGAGGCGTCACATCCAGCAGGAGGATGCCCTCCACGTCGCCGCCCAGGACGCCGCCCTGGATGGCCGCGCCGATGGCCACGCACTCATCGGGGTTGATGCCGCGGAACGGATCCTTGCCGGTGATCTTTTTCACAGCTTCCTGCACGGCGGGGATTCGGGTGGAGCCGCCCACCAGCAGGATCTTGGAGAGCTCGGAGGGGTTCAGGCCGGAATCGCTGAGAGCCTGATTCACGGGGCCCATGGTCTTTTCCACAAGATGGGCGGTGAGTTCGTTGAACTTGGCTCTCGTCAGGGTCACATCCAGGTGCTTGGGGCCGGTGGCGTCCGCTGTGATATAAGGCAGATTGATGTTCGTGCTGGTGACGCCGGACAGGTCGCACTTGGCCTTCTCCGCCGCCTCACGCAGACGCTGCATGGCGATCTTGTCACCGGACAGGTCAACGCCGTTCTCCCGCTTGAACTCGGAGATCAGGTAATTCACCACGCACTCGTCGAAGTCGTCGCCGCCCAGACGGTTGTTGCCCGCGGTGGCCAGCACCTCGATCACGCCGTCACCGATCTCCAGAACGGACACATCGAAGGTGCCGCCGCCCAGATCGTAGACCATGATCTTCTGGTCGCTCTCCTTGTCGAGGCCATAGGCAAGCGCAGCGGCCGTGGGCTCGTTGATGATGCGCTTCACATCCAGGCCGGCGATCCGGCCGGCGTCCTTGGTGGCCTGACGCTGGGAATCGGTAAAATACGCGGGGACGGTGATGACCGCCTCCGTGACGGTGGTGCCCAGATAGCTCTCCGCGTCGCTCTTCAGCTTCTGAAGGATCATCGCGGAGATCTCCTGGGGAGAATAGCTCTTGCCATCGATGTCCA
>JAEETR010000203.1 GCA_016286595.1 Oscillospiraceae bacterium
ATGATACCCATGTTGCCGTTCCTCCGCAAATCCCGATTTGTTTTAACCATTGTACCATTGCTGTCTGGCGTGGTCAATTATCCCGCGTTCAAACGTGAAGGAGGCGCTTCCTTACGAAGCGCCTCCTTCGGCCATCCCTTTTATATTGCTCACGATCCGTCGCCCTCGGCCTCGCCCCGGTCGGTCGGCGTGAGGTCGCCCACGGGGCGCCTTGAAGGAGTTTTTGCCGCGGCAAAACGGCTTTGATCTAAAATCCCGGAGCTTTCCGCTCCGGGATTTATTTATACCAGATCGTCCAGCGTCAGCGTGACCGGCCGGGGCGGGGCGTCGAACCGTCCCGCGGCGGCGGCTGTATAGTCCGGCAGCTGGAAGAAGGCCAGATCGAGGTCCGCCTTCTCTCCCCGCAGCCATACGCCCGGCGGATCGAGGTCAACGCGCAGGGCGTACCTGTCACCCGTAAGGCCGGTGCCCAGGAGCTTGAATACGCTCTCCCGGGCCGTCCACAGCCGGAAGAACTCCCGCTTGCGCAGGGACTCGTCGCCGACAGAGTTGAGGTACGCCTCCTCCTCCGGTGAGAAAAACCGGCGGGCGATATCCGGCACCCGCCGCCGGGTACACTCGATATCAACGCCTGTGGCCTCGCCGTCAAAGCCCGCCATGGCCATATCCCGGGAGTGGGAGAGACTGAAAAAGGGCCCGCCGGGAACAAATGGCTTGCCTTTGTTATCTATCTCCGCCGCCTCCGGGTCGGCGCCGTAAAGGCGAAGACCGAAGGCCATCAGAAGTCCCGCCCCCACGCTGGCGCGGCGGACGGCGTCGTTTTTGTAGCCAAGGGCCTTCTCCCGGCGCCATCGCGGCAGGGCGGACAGTGCCCGGGCCATATCGTCCCCGGAAAGGCCGGAGCAGTCAAAAAGATATATCTCGGACATACTCACCTCGCGCACCCGTAATAAACGGCCCCTACAGCCTGGGCAAACTGGGCGACGGACCGGCCGCTGTCCCTGAGCTGACGCATCATCGGCGTCACCGCCAGCTCGTCGTCGGCGGCGATGAGACGAATGCCGGGGAGAACTGTCTGCGCCCCCTCCCGGATGAGACGGAAGCAGACCGGGTCCTTCACCAGTCTCCCGAACAGGGTGCGGTCATCGCAGGGGGTGCGAAGCACCAAATTCGTTTCGGCCCAGGCGGCGGCCAGACTCCCTCCGAGACAGCGGAAAATATCCGCCGCGGCCTCGCTTTCCCCGGCCCTGGACATGATGAACTCAAGACAGCCCTTTCTCATATCCTCCGGCCGGGTGGGGACGGTGAGAGAGTTACCCTCCCATCGGAAAAAGCCCTTTTTCACCGCCTCGTCCCATATCTCCGGGGCCTGAGCGGGCAGTCGCTCCGCCGCCCAGCGGAAAACGCCGGACTGGGAGGCGTACTTCTGCAGTGACCCCGCAAGGCCGGTGGTCCTGTTGCGGGTGGAGCGGACGTCGTAGGCGGGGAAGGTCGCGCCCGCGCCTGTGCCCAGGTCGATGATGAAGTTGTATATCTCCAGCGGGATGTTGGCCACGGCGCCGTCCTCCCGTATCCATCCGCTGCCCAGATCGGTGCCCAGTGAGTGGGCGATAAGGCCCCGGGACAGATCGTTGCCCTCGGCGGCGCTCTCGCAGGCGGCGGTGAAGGCCGCCATTGACCCGTCGTTTATGCACCGCACCCGGCCGCCGGGGACGGTGAAACGCTCAAGAGTGCGGGCAAGACCGGTTATCTTTGCAAACTCCGCCTCGTAATCGCCGGCGGCGGCGCGGATGCCCGCCGTTTTCGACGTCTCGCCCCCCACGATCAGGTCGTTTATCACCACGTCCGGGAAGCTGACGCCGATGGCGTCGAAATTCAAGAGAGTATCAGCCCGACGCTCCATCTCGTCAGCGGCGGCGGTGACGTCGCCCGGGGACGCGCCGCGCTCGAAGGCAGAACAGATCACGCCGTCGCCCTTTCCGGCGGCGATGAGGCTCACACCGGCCCGCATGAGACGCACAAGCCCGGTGATATGGAGCAGAAATTCCTCCGCGCCGGTTATGGCGGCGGGATTCCAGTCGTACTCGCCCAGCAGCGCCAGAGAACCGTTCACGGCGGCGGCAAGCTTGATATCGGTGCCGCCGACGTCTATTCCAAGAGCGGTTCTGCCGCTGACACAGTCAGGGGAGAACCGGAATCGTCCGTTACGTTCGGGATATTTCGGGACGACGGGGGCCGCGGACGCGTCTTTTGCGTCGAAGGTGAAACGCCCCGGCAGGTCCAATGCCGAAAGCACCCGTTCCGTCACGTTGAGACAGCGGCCGTAGCCGGTGCGCCGGGCGCGGGGCACGTCACGGCCGAACTCCTCCGGCAGCGACAGCGCCAGACGGGACAGCACCGGGTCCCGCATATCCGTATAGACCGTCAGCCCACGGCCGCCCCAGACGGAGATGACGTTGTAGACAGACGCCAGAACGTACCGGCGGACGAAATCCTCCTCCTCGCGGGTTTCCCACTCCGGCAGCAGAAGGGGAAAGGACATATCGCTGCCGTCGAAGAGGCGCAGGAAAACGTGAAAAAGCGCTCCCCGGCAGAGATCCCGGCCCACGTCGACCATATATACAGGCTGGTTTTGCCTGCTCTTTTCAAGAAAACCGGCAATTCTGTTCAATTTCGTTTCCTCTCACAGAAGCTGTCTGTAATAAAGTCCGCCGGTGCGCTGACCGCCGGATTCCCGGCCGAGGAGGAAATCCTCCGTCACCCGGCGGCACTCGTCGCCGCTCTCGATGGTGAAATACATAAGGGTGAAATCGCACTTTGCCATGGGGTGGCCCGTCACGTTCAGCGGCACGGAGTTGAGAAGGGTCGTATAGCGCCGCCCCTGGCACATCATGGGGAATTCCACGCCCAGCCGGTCGGTGAGACGGGGCCTTCCGTCACAGCTGCCGCAGCCCTTATTGCGGGCGGGGCAGGAGCGCATGCGCATTACGGGCAGATAGCCGTAGCCTATGAAGCCCCGCTTTATGCCCCCGCCCAGAGCGGCTATCTTCTTCATCTGCAGCTCGAAGGATACGGTGACGGCCTCCAGCCCCAGCTTTTCATATTCGCGGAGGGCCGCGGTGGATGTCACGTTCAGATACGCGCCGCCGCAGACGGGCACGCCCAGGTCCCTCGCCAGAGCGACCGCGTAGGCGTTCTCCGCCCATAGACGGGGAAGACCCGCGCCCGTCAGTTCCCTCGCCAGGGCTGCGACGCGGTCCTCATCGTCGGGAAAGCAGACCGGGGGCAGCTCGCCGATGAGCCGGTCTCCGAGAGCACCCATGATTTCCCGGTGGGCGTCTATCTCGTCAAGGGGCAGGATGATCCTGTCGTAAAAGTCCGGGTCCGGCACCTGCCCGTATTTCTCGAACCGGCCCCACAGCCGCGCCTTTTCCGGCGGCGTATACCGCTGCGCGGCGGGCATCGTCCAGCCGGTGCACTCATGGGGACGGGGTGCGCCACGCAGGGCGTCCAGCTCCTCCAGAGCCCTGCGGCGCATATCGTTCATAACCGACGGGGGCAGCATGAGCCCCGCGGGATTTGAGACAGTCAGGTTTTCGAGGCGGTACTGGGTGCCGCCGGATTTGGACAGAGCCTTTCTCGCGTGCTCCTCACCGGTGGGCTGCGAGCGGGCGGGGATGGCCGCATCGCCCGTGACGGTGACAGTCTCACCGCCGCACTTCGCCGTGAGAACGGCGCCGCCGTCCTCCGGTATCGTCAGCGCCATGTCCACTGACACGGTCTGCTTTTCACGGTCGTAGAGCCGGGCTAGGTCGCCCAATACGGCCTTCGCCGCCACTACGTCCTCCTTCTCACGCCGCCCGAACATGGACATATCCCGCTTCCCGGTGAGATAGCCGTCGGTGAAGCCGCTGCGGGAGAATACGGAGCGCAGGGCGCTCTCGTCGTAATCCCGGCCTTCAAGGGCCAGGCGGCAGGCGGTGACGGCGGCGGCCACGTACTCGGCCCGCTTCATCCGCCCCTCTATCTTGAAGGAGCAGACGCCTGCGTCGGCCAGCTCCCGGACGTGCTTTATGTGGGACATATCCTTCAGCGACAGGGCGTAATCTCTCCCGCCGCACTTGAAATCCAGACGGCAGGGCTGGGCGCACAGCCCCCGGTTGCCGCTCCTGCCGCCGATGACAGAGCTGAGATAGCAGGAGCCGGAAAGACTCATGCACAGAGCGCCGTGGATGAAACTCTCCAGCTCCACGGAGGTGGCGGCGCGGATCTTTTTTATCTCGTCAAGGCTCAGTTCCCTTGCCAGCACCACGCGGCTGCATCCCAGCTCCTCCATCAGACGCACGCCCTTCGTGTTGTGAACGGCGCACTGGGTGGAGGCGTGGATGGCCAGAGTGGGATAGCGGCGGCGGATAAGCTCCATCACCGCCAGGTCCTGCACGATGACGGCGTCGGCGCCGGAGGCGGCCACCTCGTCCACGGTGCGCACAAGGTCTTCCGTCTCGTCGTCCATGACGAGGGTGTTCACCGTAACGTGGACCTTCACCCCGCGGCTGTGACAGTAGGCCACGTCGTCGGCCAGAGAGGAGCCCTCGAAGTTTTCGGCGTTCCTGCGGGCGTTGAAGCCCTTGGTGCCCAGATATACGGCATCGGCGCCGCAGCGCACGGCGGCAAGCAGCTGTTCGCGGCCCCCCACGGGGGCGAGGATCTCAGGAGTCATGAGCATCACCGTCTTATCAATGATTTTACCGTATTTTATCATAAACAGCCGCCGCTGCAAAGTTTAAGGTTGAGCAAACGGCGCAAATATTATAAAATATAGTTTCAGAAAGAGTTTGCCCGAAGGAGGACACGAAATGAAGGTCGCCGTTATCGGCGGGGGCGCCGCCGGACTCATGGCAGCCATAACCGCAGCCCGGGGCGGTCATGCCGTCACCGTTTTCGAAAGGCAGGCCCGGGTGGGCAAAAAGCTGCTGACCACCGGCAACGGCCGATGCAATCTGACGAACGTCGCCGCCGCGCCGGATAGATACAACGGCGGGGCGGGGGAATTCACCCGGTACGCTCTGGACGCCTTCGGCGTGGAGGACACGCTGGCGTTCTTCCGCGATCTGGGCCTCGTGACAGTCACGGAGGAATCGGGGAGAGTGTACCCCCTTTCCGACCAGGCAGGCAGCGTGGTTGACGTGCTGCGCCTTTCCGCGGCAGGGAGCGGCGCAGAGCTTTGCTGTTCCTCCGAGGTGAGCAGGATAAAAAAGGACAGGCGGGGCTTTACCGTGACCGCCGCCGGGAGCAACCGGGAGTTTGACGCCGTTATAATCTGCTGCGGCGGCAGGGCCGGAGGCCGCGTGGGCGGCACCGCTCTGGGCTACGAGCTTCTGAAATCCCTGGGCCACACCTGCACCGCCCTGTATCCCGCGCTGGTGCAGATAAAGACCGATACGGACCTGGTCCGTTCTCTCAAGGGCGTCCGGGCCGACGCGCTCATAAAGCTGACACTGTGGGACGAGACCATCGCCCGTTCCGCCGGAGAGGTGCAGTTCACCGATTTCGGAATCAGCGGCCCCGCCGTGTTCGAGATATCCCGGGCGGCGTCCGTTCACGGCGCCGGGTCAAGGGTGACGCTGGACCTCCTGCGCTCCATGGAGACCGGCGAAGCGGCGGAGATAATAAGAAACAGGATAGCCGCCATGCCGTCGCTGACGCTGGAGAATCTTCTCACCGGTACGGTGCACAACCGGCTGGGCCGGGTGGTGCTGAAATACGCCGGGTACGATATAAACGGGTCCGTCTCCGCCCTGACTGACGGGGACGCGGCGAAGATAGCCGCCGCGCTGAAGAGCTTCACCCTGAACGTGACGGGCACCCTCGGCTTCGAGGACGCGCAGGTCACCGTGGGCGGCATAAAGACCGGCGAATTCGACCCGACGACGCTGGAAAGCCGTATAGTTCCCGGCCTTTACGCCGCCGGGGAGGTGCTGGACGTGGACGGCGACTGCGGCGGCTTCAACCTGCAGTGGGCCTGGTCCAGCGGCCGCCTGGCGGGACAGCTTGGCGGGGGAAAACGCCGATGATAAGACTTCGGGACGTGACCGCCCCGGTGGGAGCCGGGGAGGACGAGATAAAAAAGCTGGCGGCCCGGGCGCTGAAGGTCCGGGAGAGCGACGTGCTGTCCGTCAGGATACGCCGCCGCTCCGTCGACGCCCGCAGAAAGCCGGACGTTAGGATGGTCTACACGCTGGACGTGGCCGTTTCGGGCGACGAGGAGCGCGTCATCGCCCGGGCAGGGGGCAAAGCGTCCCCCGCCGCGGACATACCCTATATCGTGCCGACGCCGGCAAAAATGCCTGAAAACCGTCCCATCGTGGTGGGCTTCGGCCCGGCGGGCATGTTCGCGGCGCTGGTGCTGGCCATGGCGGGGCTCAGACCTCTCGTCCTCGAGCGGGGGGACGACGTGGACGAGCGTACCGGTAAGGTGAGAAAATTCTGGAGCACCGGACAGCTGGACGAGAACTCCAACGTGCAGTTCGGCGAGGGCGGCGCCGGGACCTTCTCCGACGGCAAGCTGAATACCGGCGTCAGCGACCCTCGCATCCCGTGGATATTTCAGACCATGGCGGAGTGCGGCGCGTCGGAGGACATTCTCATCGACGCCCGGCCCCACGTGGGCACCGACGTGCTGCGCACGGTGGTGAAAAATATACGAAAAAGGATCATCGCCCTTGGGGGCGAGGTGCGTTTCCGCGCCCGGGTAACGGGCGTGGAGATAGACGGCGGCGCCGTCAGCGCCGTGACGTTCGGCGGCGGGGAGAGGATCGAGTGCTCCGCCGTTATCCTGGCCATCGGCCACAGCGCCCGGGACACGGTGAAGACGCTGTACGACGCGGGCGTGCCCATGGAGCCCAAGGCGTTCTCCATGGGAGTGCGGATAGAGCACCGTCAGAGCCTTATCGACGAGGCCCAGTACGGCGCACTGTCGGCCGAACTGGGTCTTCCCCCGGCGGATTACCGTCTGAACTGCCGTTTTGACGACGGCTCCAGCGCCTACACCTTCTGCATGTGTCCCGGCGGGTACGTGGTGGCCTCCGCGTCGGAAGACGGGGGAGTGGTCACCAACGGTATGAGCAACGAAGCCCGGGAGGGGGACAACGCCAACTCCGCCCTCCTTGTGACGCTGACGCCGGATATGTTTCCGGACAAGTCCCCCCTGGGGGGCATGTACTGGCAGCGGGAGATAGAGCGCAGGGCGTTCGCCGCCGGAGGCGGCGGTTACCGCGCGCCTGCACAGCTGAGCGGCGATTTCATGCAGCGCAGGCCCAGTGCCGGGCCCGGGGACGTGGAGCCCACGTACCGCCCCGGCGTCACGTGGACGGAGCTGCACGGCGTACTGCCGCCGGTGCTGACCGACACCCTTGAAAAAGCCATTCCTGCCCTGGGGAGGAAACTCCGGGGCTTCGACGACAGGAACGCGGTGCTCACCGCGCCGGAGAGCCGGTCCTCCAGCCCCGTACGCATACTGCGGGGATCGGACCTGCAGTCGCCGGCGGCGGCGGGCCTGTACCCCTGCGGCGAGGGAGCCGGCTACGCCGGAGGCATCACCTCCGCCGCGGCGGACGGCATGAGATGCGCCGAGGCGGTCATAGCGGCCCTGGGGAGGGACAGATGAAAAGACTTGTTGCGGGCATAATCGCCCACGTTGACGCGGGAAAAACAACCCTTTCCGAGGCACTTTTATACACCAGCGGCGCCATACGGAAGCTGGGCCGCGTCGATTACCGGGACGCGTTCCTTGACACCGAGGAGCAGGAGCGGGAGCGGGGGATAACCATATTCTCCAAGCAGGCGGTGCTGACGCTGCCGGACGTCACCGTGACGCTGGTGGATACGCCGGGCCACGTGGATTTCTCCGCGGAGGCTGAGAGGACATTGCAGGTGCTGGACTGCGCCGTGCTGGTCATATCCGGCACCGACGGCGTGCAGGCCCACACCCGCACCCTGTGGTCGCTGCTCAAGCGCCAGCGGGTGCCCACGTTTCTGTTCGTGAACAAGATGGACCTGCCCAACGCGGGGCGGGACGTCATACTCTCCCGGCTCCGGAGCGAGCTGGACGAGGGTTGCATCGATTTCGGCGGCGACGAGGCCGCCGCCGCGGATGAGGCCGCCACCTGCAGCGACTGGCTGCTGCAGAGATATCTGGACAACGGCGTCCTCACCCGGGAGGACCTCTCCCGGGGCGTACAGGAGCGGCGGATATTTCCCGTGGTGTTCGGCAGCGCTCTCAAAATGGAGAACGTGGAGCGGTTCCTCAACGTGCTGACCGCGTACGCCCGCACGCCCCGATACCCCGACACCTTCGGCGCCAGGGTGTTCAAAATAGCACGGGACGCCCAGGGGACCCGCCTCACCTACATGAAGATAACCGGCGGCACGCTGAAGGTCCGGGACGTGCTGACCAATCGCCGGGCCACCGTACCCGAGGACGAGGTGTGGGAGGAGAAGGCGGATCAGCTGCGGGTCTATTCCGGGGCGAAATTCGCCGCCGTCACCCAGGCGGAGCCGGGCATGGTTGTGGCCGTCACCGGCCTTACGAAAACCTATCCCGGTCAGGGGCTGGGCTGTGAGACCGGCGACTATCGCATGGCCACCCGGGCGGTACTGTCCTACGGCGTTCTTCTGCCCGAAGGGGCGGACGTACACGACGCGTACATGAAGCTGCGTCAGCTGGAGGACGAGGACCCCACCCTGCGGGTGGTGTGGGACGACGACCTCAGGGAGATAAGCCTGCGGCTGATGGGTCAGGTGCAGATGGAGGTGCTCACCCGCATCATATCACAGCGGTTCGGGCTGAACGTGACGTTCACCGACGGGAAGATAGCCTATATGGAGACTATCCTCGATACCGTGGAGGGTGTGGGCCATTACGAGCCCCTGCGGCACTACGCGGAGGTCCATCTCCTGCTGGAGCCCGGGGAACCGGGCAGCGGCCTTATCTTCGACACACTCTGCTCCGAGGACGATCTCGGCCGGAACTGGCAGCGGCTTGTCATGGAGCATCTGTACGAAAAGGTGCACCGGGGCGTGCTCATCGGCGCGCCCATAACCGATATGCGCATATCCCTCATCATCGGCAGGGCCCACCTGAAACACACCGAGGGGGGCGATTTCCGTCAGGCCACCTACCGGGCGGTCCGGCAGGGGCTGATGCAGGCCCAGTCGATGCTGCTGGAGCCCTGGTACGAGTTCCGGCTGTCAGCTCCGCCGGACGTCATCGGCCGGGCCATCACCGACGTACGGCGCATGGGCGGCGACTTCGAGATGGAGAAGAACGAGGGGGATATGGCCGTGATAACCGGCAGCGCCCCCGTGTCGGAGATGGTGAACTATCAGCGGGAACTGAGCGCGTATACCCACGGCACCGGCCGGCTCGCCTGCTCCGTCAAGGGCTATTACCCCTGCCACAACGCCCGGGAAGTCATCGAGGCCGCGGCTTACGATCCCGAGGCGGATCTGGAAAATACCCCCGACTCCGTCTTCTGCTCTCACGGCGCCGGCTTTAACGTGAAATGGAACGACGTGCCGAACTATATGCATCTGGAGGGGCTGAAGCTCCACCGTCCGGAGGAGCCGGAGCCGGAGACCCCCGCCGGGCCGGTGACCGTGCGCCGGGGAGAGGCGTACGTCGGCAGCCGGGAGCAGGATAAACAGCTCATGGCCATATTTGAGCGGACCTACGGAGCGGTGAAGGACCGGGCGTTCCTGGCCCGCCGTCCCGAGAGCGTGGGGGACACCGCTTCGATGCTTGAGAAGCTGGACCCCGCCCAGACGTACCTGCTGGTGGACGGCTACAACATAATCTTTGCCTGGGACGAGCTCAAAGCCCTCGCCCGGGACGACCTGAGCCTTGCCCGCGATACCCTCATGCGGATGCTTATAAACTATCAGGGTTACAGAAAATGCAACCTCATCCTGGTGTTCGACGCCTACAAGGTCACCGGCGGCGAGGAAAAGATAGAAAAGCACGGCGGAGTCTACGTGGTCTATACCCGTGAGGCGGAGATAGCAGACGTGTATATCGAGCGGGTCACATCCGCCATAAAGCCGAAGAACAACAACGTCCGCGTGGCCACCTCCGACGGCCTTGAACAGCTCATAATCCTGGGCAAGGGCGCTCTGCGCGTGCCCGCCTCCGCCTTCTACGAGGAGATAACGGCCACGACAAAGGAGATCAGCAATACCATAAAAGAAATTAATAACAGGATATAGAATAATTATCACTGATAATGCGACGTCGTTCTGCCCGATGGTGAGCGCAGTTTTCTTGTGCTTTTTTACAAGAAAAGAGGG
>JAEETR010000204.1 GCA_016286595.1 Oscillospiraceae bacterium
CGCCTCCCTTCGCATTATACTCTAACACGCATAGTATCATAAGTCAAGCAGTATTTTTGAAATAGTTCAATTCGCCTGCGGAGAGGTAAATTGCCCCCTTCGGGGCAGCTAAATTCGGCTGCGCCGAGCTAAATTTGCTCCGCAAGCTACAGATCAACGCAAAAAACAAAAGAAGGGGTGTTTCCATCCCCTTCCTGAGCTTCTCTTTTTTGCGCCGCTTTTTTCTCTTCACCGAAGAGAAAAAAGCGGCAAAGAATCAGTTATTTCTCCGGATTCAGCAAAAAGTCGTCGAAGGTGCCCCAGCCGCCTCCTTGGCAGCGGACGTATACGCCCACGGTCAGGGTGCCAGAGGCGCAGGGGATATGCTCTAATACCGCTTCCTGCCAATCGGCCCAGCCCCGGAGAATCATGGGAGCGGTGTAGGTTTGGCCGTCCGAGATCACATAAAGATGGATGTCCGCGTCGTTGCCCACGTCGCCGCCCTGGCCCTTAACGCTGACGCGCCAGGCGCCGTCCGGCAGGTCCGTGACGGTCTGCTCGCACCTCCACTCCACCGCCGCCCCATTCCAAAAGTGCAGGGAGACTTCGCCGGAGTAGGCGTCGGCGGATTTCACCTGGAAGTCCGCCTGGTCGCCGGAAGCGATGGCCGTGATGGTCCACATGGACCGGTCTTCCTCCTCAAAACTGCCGTTGATCAGATAGTTGTTCTCCGCCACGTCCACATAGCATAGCGCTTCGAACCCCTCGGCCCGGCCGTGGACGACGAACTTGCCGGGCGTTTTCGTGCTCACCGCCTGGATCTCATCGTCGTTCCAGACCACCTCCCGTTGGTCCTGAGAGCCGTCGGTGAAGACGACCGGCACGGTGTCAGGCAGGGCGACGCTCTCACCCACCCCCAAGGTCACGGAGACGGCGTCCAAAGCGTCCGCCACGGGCGGTACGTAGTTGCCGGTCCTCAGCAGGGCGAAGGTCTTCAGGGATTCCAGCGGGTTCCCCGCAAAGTCGAACAGGGCCATGTTGTCGCAGGCGCTGCCGCCGTAGTATCGGCCCGCATCGTTGGGGTCGTACTCCCCGGCGTAGCTGGCGGCCCACCCGCTGCCGAACCGCTCCCACTTGGCGCTGCGCTCCACCCAGTCTTCGCCGGGCACGGGGATCCAGCCCGCCTCCCAGTAGAAGACGCCGATGCCCTTGTCGACGGAGGCCACCGTGGCCGCCACGTCCCGGATCTCCCGGCTCTGGCCCTGGACGGTGAAGGGGTAGATGGATTCATAGCCGCTGCCGGGGCCGGCGCTGTTGCCGGAGCCGTCCCCGTCGGCGTCCGTGTAGATCCACTGGGTCTCGGCCACCATGACCCGCTTGCCGGTCCGTTCCGCCACAGCGACCAGCGATTCCCGCAGATCCTCCAGCGTGCCGTGCCAGAAGGGATAATAGGAGGTGGCGAACACGTCGTAGTCCACGCCGCTGTGGACCAGATCTTCGGCCACGTCGGCATGCCCGAGCGACGGCTCCGAGTAGTGGATGACGATCAGTATTTCGGGGTCGAAATCCCGGACCGCCTGGGCGCCCGCCTGATACAGGACCGCCATATCGTCGAAATAGGACTCGCCGCAGATGCCGTTGTTGGTCTCGTTGCCGATCTGGACCATGCCCACGTCCGCCCCGGCGTCCCGGATGAGCTGCAGGCTTTCGGCGGTGTAGGCCTTGATCCGTTCCGCCTTCGCCTGCACGCTGAGTCCAGCCCAGGCCTTGGGGACCATCTGCTTGCTCGGGTCGGCCCAGAAGTCGGAATAGTGGAAGTCCACCAACAGCTTCAGGCCGTATTTCGCCGCCCGAGCGCCGATCTCAGCTGCCGTAGCCGCGGTGTAGCTGCCGCCGCCGTAGCCGCGGCCGTCCTTGTCGAAGGGGTCCACCCAGACCCGGACGCGGACATAGTTGACGCCGTTGTCGGCCAGCACTTTGAGCATGTCCTGGGGTTGACCGGCGAAGTCCCGATATACGACCCCGCTGGCTTCCTCAGCAAGGAGGCTGCTTACGTCCGCCCCCAGGATGAAGTCCTCCCCCATCCCCTCCACCTGCCGCACGTACAGGGTGTCGGAGGTCACCTGTTCCATCTCCATGGCGGTCACCCCCCTCACGCCGCCCAGCAGCAGGGCCAGGGCGAGAACAACGGCGATCATGCGTTTCATACGAATGCTCCCTTTTGAGGAATGAATGGAATTATTGAAAGCAAAGGGGAACCGAAAGAACTTTTAAAGGGGATGTTTTTGATGCAAAATCCCCTGTTATCCCAAATGAGTTTCTCTTTTTGGGCGACTTTTTCTCCTTTGTACAAAGAGAAAAAGTCGCATTAAGAAAGTCAATATCCCTTACAGCCCTTCCGCGATCCGCCGCGCCACGAAGACGCCGGAGGCGGAGGCGTGGGACAGGGAGTGGGTGATGCCGCTGCCGTCGCCGATGATGTAGAGGCCCGGGTAGCGGGTCATGAGGTTCTCGTCCAGGGAGACCTCCATGTTGTAGAACTTAACCTCCACGCCGTACAGAAGGGTATCGTCGTTGGCGGTGCCCGGAGCGATCTTGTCGAGAGCGTAGATCATCTCGATGATCCCGTCCAATATGCGCTTGGGCAGCACCAGCGAAAGGTCCCCCGGCGTAGCCGCCAGGGTAGGCGTCACCAGGCCCTTTTCGATCCGCTTCACGGTGCTGCGCCGCCCCCTGACCAGGTCCCCGAACCGCTGGACCATGACGCCGCCCGCCAGCATGTTGGAAAGCCGGGCGATGCTCTCGCCGTACAGGTTGCTGTCGTTGAAGGGCTCCGTGAAGTGCTTGCTGACCAGCAGCGCGAAGTTGGTGTTCTCCGTGTGCATGTCCTCCCGTTCGTAGCTGTGGCCGTTGACGGTGACGATGCCGTTGGTGTTCTCCGTGACCACGATGCCGTTGGGGTTCATGCAGAAGGTGCGCACG
>JAEETR010000205.1 GCA_016286595.1 Oscillospiraceae bacterium
AGCCGGTATTGGGGTCGGAGAACTCGGCAAGGCGCGTGCGGTACACGTCCATGGCGGCCTCCTCAAAGGCGAGAACGGGGTCCTCGACGCCCATGAGCCGCAGAACGTATTTCGCGAAGGGCGGGTTGAGTATGATCAGCGGGCCTATCACGTACGTGGCCATGAAATTGTTTACCCGGAATCCCTCGTTACTCACCTCGGGATTGAGACCGGCGCCCCGGACCGTATCGAAAAGAGGAGTACCGCCGTCGCCCCAGGAGTGGGCGAACTGGCTCTTGAAGCCCACGATGTCCATATCGTCGAGTCTGCCCCAGTACAGGGAGTTGTAGCGGGCCATCATCTTCCTTTTCGCGGCGGTTGGGAACATGCCCAGCATCTTCTCGGAGGTGCCGTCCTCGTTCTCTATGCGGTCGCCGAATATCTCCAGAGCGTTGCCCGTGACGAGGGTGACGCCCCCGGCCTCGGTGCGGCGGCGAAGAACGTCCACGAAGGGGTCCAGGGCGTCTTTTACGAGGCTCTGCCCCTGCTCCGTGGTGCTGCCCAGATATACGAGCGCTATATCCTCGCTGACGAAGGCGGGCACGTCCTTCAGGGAGGTGTTCACGATCTCGGCGCCGCAGCAGCGGGCGAGATATCTGGCGTTTTCAAGATCGCCGAAGAGGTTTGCCACCTCCGGGAAGAGTATCTCTATCTTCATTTCGCCGCCTCCTTTGCAAGCTCGATGACCTTTTCCCGCACCTGGAAGGCCAGCGTCAGGGAGTCGGTGCCGTAGAACATGTATATGCTCTGACCGGGTACGAACCGCAGATGCTCCGCCGCCTCGAATTCGTCGGACACGCAGGTGATCTTCTCCTCCGGCACGCCGGCCAGCAGGAGCCGCAGCTTGTAGTCCTTCCCCCGGGGGCCGGTGGCCACGATGTGGGTTATGCCCTCCCGGGCCAGGAACTCAAAGTCGCAGTCGTACAGCCAGCACACATTCTCGGACCAGTG
Organism: Oscillospiraceae bacterium; assembly: GCA_016286595.1. Classification (GTDB taxonomy): domain Bacteria; phylum Bacillota; class Clostridia; order Oscillospirales; family Oscillospiraceae; genus RUG626. The sequence continues at coordinate 991 of JAEETR010000205.1, forward strand.
CTTCACGTCCCCCAGACAGTTCATCATCAGGAACAGCTCCTTTTCCCCGGGCTGCGTGCTGACGTAGTCGAAGGCGCGGGAGCAGGCCAGAGCGTTTTTCTCCTTGGCCATCTGCATTATAAGGCGCACGTTCCCCACGTCCTCGGCAAGATACCGGGAGGCGGCGATGTGCACCCCCTCCATGTATCCGGATATATCTTCGTGGGTGAAGCCCAGCTGACGGAGAAGGGCTATTACCGTGACCATGTTGTACACGTTGAAAACGCTGTCGGACAGCAGTTTATATACGCCGGAGCCGCCCTTGTCGCTCACGGTCATGGTCATGGACTCCAAATCCACGCCGGAGGCGGCGAAGTCGTAGTCGGGGGAGCGGAAGGAGCACTGTGTGCAGTGGGCTTTTCCGATGTGGTGGTAGCGGCGGTAGTCGTACTCCAGCTTCCCGGCGCACACGGGGCATATCTGCACGTCGTTGATGAGGTTTATGCACTCCTTCACGTCCGAGTCCATCTCCTCGATGCCGAAGTAGACCCGCTTGTTGTCCGGGGCCACGCCGGAAGCGATGAGGTCGTCGGCGTTGAGGACCAGCGTGGACTGGGGCGGGATGCTGTCGGTGAGGAAGTCGGCGATGTAATGGGGATGGGCGTTGCGCATGATGGAGTCGCGGAAAAGGTTGGTTATCACTATATAATCCGGCTTCACGAAGGGGTATATGCGCTTTGAGGAGCGCTCGTCCACCTCCAGCACGGCGATATCGTACCTGGGCTTGTTGAGCAGCGTGCAGCCGCTGAGCAGGGCGGTGGATATGCCGGAGTTGATGTTGGAGCCGTAGCGGTTGTTGAGCACCTTTTTGCCGGATTTCTCAAGGATGTCGCATATCATGTTGGACACGGTGGTCTTGCCGTTGGTGCCGGTGACAGCGATGACGTGGGCGGGCTTGCCGATATACTTAAGGAAGTCCGGACATATCTTCAGCGCCAGCTCGCCGGGGAAATTCGTGCCGTTGTGCCTGGTTATTTTCAGCGCCGGGACTGACAGCTTGGCCATCCACAGAGCAAGATAGAACCTGAGAGTGCTCATGGTAAGATCACCTTCCTCGCAACGAGTCTGTTTATCGGTACGCCCTCGGCGTGGAACTTCGCCTCGTAATCGGTCATCACGCCCGCCGGCCCGTTTTTGTGGAGATCGTTCGTCACCTGGGACAGCGTCCAGCCGTTTTCGCAAAAGCTCTCCACGGACCAGTCGAAAAGGGGGCGGTTGTCGGTCTTGAACCATATCTCGCCGCCCGGCTTCAATATCTGTTCGTACAGCGCCAGGAACGACGGGGCCGTAAGGCGCCTTTTGAACTGCCGCTTCTTCAGCCACGGGTCGGGGAAGTTGATATATATCCGGCTGACCTCCCCCGGGGCGAATATCTCCGTGCAGCGCACGGCGTCGGCGTCGATGAAGCGGACGTTCTCTATGCCGCGCTCACATACCCGCTCCATGGCCACCACCATGGCGTCCGGCACCCGCTCCACGGCGGCGAACAGCACGTCCGGCTCGTCGAAAGCGGAATCGGCGGTGAAGCGGCCCTTGCCGCAGCCCAGCTCCACCCTGAGTTCTCTGTATCCGGGGAACGCCTCCAGCCACCGGCCCCTGAGGGACTCCGGCTGCGTGACCTGGACGGCAGCGCACCACTCCATCCGGGGGATAAGATTCGGCTTCTTTCTCATTCGCATGGCGAATATATCTCCGTTTTATCAGAATTTCAGCCCGTAGGCGGCGACGCACCTTTTCAGCCCGTCCGCGGTGGAGCTGAAGAACACGCCGTGACCGTTCAGTTTGGCGAGATCCATCCACAGATCGTGCACATCATCCATATCGGGGATATCCGCGGCGTCGCGGATATCCAGCCGCAGGCCCAGCTCGTCCCGCAGGGCGGAGGCGGCGTCGTACATGGTGCCGTCGGCTGCGCTGCCGAAGTTATATACCCCGCCGGGCAGATACACGGCCTTTTTCACGTTCTCCGCCACCTCCCGGACCCAGGTCAGGCCCCGGCGCTGACGGGAGGATACGAGCACCCGCTGCCCTCTGGCGGCGGCCATAAGGGTGTTCACCAGGAAATTGCTGCGGTAGGGAAGACCGTTCACGGGCATATCGTACATCCACGTGGCCCGCAGCATGACGGCGCCGGGGTCCACGTCCAGCACGCGGCGCTCCATCTCCAGCTTCTGCCGCGCGTACAGATTTGCCGGGGCCTCCACGCTCTCGCCGTAGGGCCCGGGCCCGTCGGCGCCGGAATAGATCTGGTCGGTGCTGAAAAATACGAGCTTTGCGCCCTTCGCCGCCCGGGCTATATATTCCGGTATCTCCACGTTGGCCCGATAGGAGCCCTCCGGGTCGGCAGCGCACTGGCCGATGTCCGACATGGCGGCGGTATGGATCACCGCGTCGGGGGCTGCGGCGTCTATTATGCGGGCGACGTCGTCGTAACGGGCGCCACGCAAAGAGGGGGAGGGGACCACGTCCATGGCGGCGGCTATCCGCGCCCCCACGAAGCCCCTTGCCCCGGTCAGCAGTACGTTCATTTTCTCTTCTCCCTGAAAAGCGCCGCAAGGCGCGGCGGATCGTCCTTTTTTCGGTGAGATTTTACCATTATTTCACACGGTAGTCAAACGCCCCGGAAGGCGGAAAAGCCTCCGGACGTTTATTTTTTTTAGACTTTTTTCGTTTCGCTTGCACTCAAACGTGCAAATATCCGTCCTTCCGGCCCCTTTACGAGGGGGTATAGCGATGAAAAAAGACAAAAGACCTGCCGTGACCGCAAAGCGCCTTTCCCGGGAGATATCCGATTATTTCGATTCCATATCCCGGCGCGTGGTGCTGACGGAGTGGGCCGAGACCGGGGAGACGGACGCCAAGGGCAAGCCGGTGACCGAACTGCGCGCCGTGAAAAACGTGAAAGGCGAGGGCGTGGTCGTCACGGAATACGCAGACCCGCCCTGCATCGGGGAACTGTGCGCCCGGCTGAACATCACCCGGCGGGAGTGGGAGACCCTCCGGGACGGGGACGGAGAGACGGCCCGGGCCGCCCTCATGGCGGAGGAGCGGATAAGAGCGTATCTGGACAGACAGCTGCTCGTCCGGGAGGGAAAAGACGTCAGGGGCGTCATTTTCCATCTGGAGAACAACTTCGACTGCGCGGAGCGCCACAGCGTGGAGGGCAGCGGCGTGAGCATAGTCATCGAGGGCGACGCCGCGGGGTGCGATGAGTAGAGCGAACGGCGAGATACGGCTGCGCCCGAACAAAAAGCAGCTCATGTTCATCACGGCCCGGCAGCGCTATATCGGCTACGGCGGCGCCCGGGGCGGCGGCAAGAGCTGGGCCGTGCGGGTCAAGGCGATGCTGCTGGCACGGCGCTATCCCGGCATACGGATGCTCATCGTCCGCCGCACCTACGCGGAGCTGCAGCTCAACCATACCCGCCCGCTGCAGACCCTGCTCCGGGGACAGGCGGATTACGTGGAGCGGGACAAGGAATTCCGCTTCGCCAACGGGAGCAGCCTCATGCTGGGCTTCTGCGACGCCCAGAGCGACGTGCTGCGCTATCAGGGACAGGAGTTTGACGTCATTTTCCTGGACGAGGCCACTCAGCTTACCGAGTACCAGTTCCAGACCTTCAAGGGGTGCCTTCGCGGCGTCAACGATTTCCCCAAGCGCATATACGTGACCTGCAATCCCGGCGGCGTGGGCCACGCCTGGGTGAAAAGGCTCTTCATCGACAGAGATTTCCGCCCCGGAGAGGACCCGGACGACTACGTGTTCATCCCCGCCGGAGTGAGGGATAACGACGCCCTCATGGCCTCGGACCCGGGCTACGTGGAAAATCTCAAGTCCCTGCCCTATGCGCTGCGCATGGCGTGGCTGGAGGGCAGGTGGGACGTGTTCGCCGGTCAGTTCTTCACCGAGTGGAACGAGTCCGTCCACGTGACGGAGCCCTTCGACGTGCCGGACTGGTGGCGCTTCTACGTGACCATGGACTACGGCATGGACATGCTGGCGGCTTATCTCATCGGCGTGGACCCGGCCGGTACGGCCTGGGTCATGCGGGAGGTGTACGACGGCCGGGACCTGGGCGAGGGACACGACGGACTCATCATCAGCAGGGCTGCGCAGAAGGTGAAGACCCTTGCCGCCGGAAGGAGGATCACCGCGTACCTTGCTCCGCCGGATCTGTGGAACAGGCGGCAGGAGACGGGCCGCAGCGCCGCCGACATATTCGCCGAGCACGGTCTGCGCCTGACCATGACCTCCAACGACCGGTTCGACGGCTGGATGGCCATGCGGGAGCGGCTGAAGGTGGTCACCGACGAGAGAGGACAGCCCTCCGCCGGCCTTCGCATATTCCGCTGCTGCCCCAACCTCATCCGCACCATACCCCTTCTTACGTACGACGCCGACGACCCGAACGACGCCGCCGACACCCCTCACGAGATCACCCACGGCCCCGACGCCATACGGGGCTTCTGCGTCTACCGCACGGGCGCGGCAAAGCGCCCCGCCGTCAGACGAGCCTGGACCGGGGACATGTGGCAGGATTATCGCGCCGCCGATCCGGACACCCGCCGTTATCTGCTGGAGAGGTGGGGCGAACCGGCCAATGATCCCGGCAAAATGGGATAAAAGTGGGGAGCAGAGACAGTAAAGGAGCGAGAATTTGGACGAAAACAGGGAAATTGGAGCAATGCGCCTGAAATATTTCCGGCGCCTTTGCGAGATAAACGAGCTGGCGTGGCAGAAGGAGCTGGCGCGGATGGACCGCCGGGAGAGCATCTACCGGGGAGACGGACTGCTGCGGCCCCTGACGGCGCGGGACGTCAACTCCGACGGCAGCGCCAAAACCGCGCCTCACGTCAGGAACGTGGTGGCGGAGAACATCGAGGCCCAGGTGTCCTCCGTCATACCCCGTCCCCGGGTCACGGCCCGCCGCCGCCGTGACGAGAAGCTGGCGGCCGTGGCGGAGAACATGATCGCCGCGGAGCTGGACCGCCTGCCTATGGAGGAGATAAACGACCTGGTGGACAGAACGGTGAAGATACAGGGCGGCGCCATGCTGCTGGTGGAGTGGGACAACACCGCCGTAAGCCACTCCGCCGTGGGGGAGATAACCGTCACCCCCGTCCATCCACGGCAGTTCATCCCCCAGGACGGGGTGTTCACCTCCATTGACGACATGGATTACTTCTTCCTGCGGCTGCCCCAGACGAAGGAATATATCCGTCGCCGCTACGGCGCGGACACGTTTGACGGGGAGGGGAACGGGAACGAGTCCGGGGAGGGCATGGTCACCCAGTACGTGGCCTATTACAAAAACGGCCTGGGCGGCATAGGCCGCTTCTCATGGGTCAACGATACCGTGCTGGAGGACCTGGAGGACTATCAGGCCCGATACCTGCGCCGATGCGACAGGTGGGGCGCGGCCGTGACGGACGGGGACGAGGGCCCTCACTGCCACGGCGGGGAGTTCACCCTTGAAAAGGAAGAGGAGGAGATCCTCTTCTCCGACCTGCGCCTTTCCGACGGCACCGTGATACCCGCCTGCGACGCCAAAGGACGCAGGACCGGGATTCCCTACTACGAACCGGGGGCGTATCCCCTGGTACTCATAAGGAACGTGAGCATGTTCGGGCAGCTGCTTGGCCAGTCCGACGTGGACAGGCTCGAATCCACCCAGAACGTTATAAACCGCATAGAGACGAAGATGATCGAGCGGTTCATAAAGGCCGGTACCCGTATAACCCTGCCGGACAGGGCGGACATACGCATCGACCCGGAGGACTCGGAGGTGCTGTACATAGGCAGCGCCGCCGACAAGAGCCTCATTGACGTTTACGACTTCAAGGGCGACATGACCGACGAGCTGGAGTACGCCCGCAGAAAGTACGAGGAGGCCCGGCAGATCATCGGCATCACTGACTCCTATCAGGGCCGCAACGACCCCACGGCCGTCAGCGGCAGGGCGAAGGAGATAGCCGTGGCCCGGTCCGAGGGCATGCTGGAGTCCAAGAGGATCATGAAGGAGGCGGCCTACGCAAGGCTGTTCGAGCTCATATTCAAATTCTCACTGGCATACAAGGACGAACCCCGTCCCGTGGCAGTCACGGACAGCCGAGGCGGCGTGGGCTACGACAGTTTTGACCGCCGGGATTATCTGGAGATGGACGACGCCGGGGAGTATTTCTACAACGACGGCTTCCTGTTCTCCTGCGACGCCGCCGACACTCTGACCTCAAACCGTCAGGCCATGTGGAGCGAGGCGGCCTCCTACTTCACGGACGGCGCCATGGGCGACCCGGAGAGGGCGGAGACACAGATCATGTTCTGGACCATGATGGAGGAACTGCACCACCCCCTGGCGGGCATGGTGCGCCGCCAGCTGCAGCGGCGGCTGGAGGATGAGAATACCGGCGCCGCCGCCGGGAAAACGGCGGAGGAAAGGAGCGGCAGATGGGATACGACCGGATGATAACGCAGGATGACGCCATCCCTGTCCCGGAGGACGGAGTCGTGGCAGCCGTGGCGGAGGCGCTGCGCGCCATAGAGGGCGAGAGCGTACCGCCCGCGCCCGCGCCGGAACCGGTCCCTTTCCCGGCGCCTCCCGCCCCGGACTACAGGACGGCGCTGACGGACGTGCTGCGGGCGGCGAAGCAGCAGGCCATCAACAGCGCCCTGGCGAAAAGCCACATGACCGGCACCGTGACCCGGGGCCTGGGCTCCCTGCCGGTGCCGGAGGCGGAGATGGGCCTTTTCCGCACTCTGCTTCCCGAGTCCTCCGAGGACGACATCCGCAGAAGCTACAACAGGTACATTACGAAGTAAAAAGGAGAAAACATGGCATTTTCAGTTTATAAGACCGACGACGGCAGAGTCCCGGCTGTGGAGTATCTCCCCGCCGGAGCCATAACTCCCAAGGCGGGCATGCTGCTGTACGTCAGCTCCGGCCTTCTGGCCGTAGCCGGCGGCAGTCACGCCCCCAGATACGTGAGCATGACGGAGAAGTCCGCCGCCGTTTCCAGCGGCACCCTCATCCCCGTTATCCGCGTGGCGCCGGACATCATCTTCAAAACGGAGGCCGACGGCGCCGGCACCGCCGTTGTCGGCGCTCTGTACGACATAGCCTCCGGCGGCATGAAGGTGGACATAGACGCCTCCACCCACGACAACTTTGAGCTGACCGGCGCCGAGGCCGCCTCCACCGTCAACGGCACCGTGCTCTACGGCCGCATAGTCGGCTGAGAAAGGAGAAAAACGACATGAGCATGACCTTTACCGAAGGCTCCGGCCTTAACGATTCCGTTTTCGGCAAGTCCCAGGCCCCCATCAGGATGTTCCTTGAGAAACGGGGCGAGGCATACGAGAGGGACAGCGTGGCCAGAAAGCTCTTCCAGATGGGCAAGAGCAGCCACTACGCCGAAAAACTCACCGCTCTCACCGCCATGGACGGCTTCGCCCCCGTGGGCGAGAACGGCGAGTACCCCTCCGACTCCATGCGCGAGGGCTACTCCAAGGAGCTGGTGCACATGACCTGGAAGGACAAGTTCGCCGTGTCCCGTGAGATCCTGGACGACGCCAACACCCTGGAGTTGCGCCGCCGTCCGGCCCAGTTCATCGCCGGATACTACCGCACCAGAGAGAAGTTCGGCGCGGCACTGTACGGCGGCGCCATAAGGGGAGAGAGCTCCATATCCTTCGCCGGGCAGAACTTCGACGTGCTCGGCGCCGACGGACAGCCCCTTTTCTCCAAGACTCATCCCGCCCTCATCTTCGGCTCCGCCCAGTCCAACGTCTACGCCGACGCCTTCAGCGCCGAGGCTCTGGGCGCCCTTGAGACGGTGATGCAGAACTTCCGGGGCGACAAGGGCGAGATACTTGACGTGACCCCCGACACCATCGTCATCCCCAATCAGTACGCGCTCAAGAGCGCCGTTTACGCCGCGGTGGGCAGCGACAGGGTGCCCGGCAGCGATTACAACGACGCCAACTTCACCTACGGCCGTTTCAAGGTCATAGTCTGGCCCTATCTCAACCAGTACATAACCGCCGGCACCGCCCCCTGGATCCTCATGGACTCCCGGTACAATCAGGAGTACGGCGGAGCCGTGTGGCTGGACCGCGTGGAGCTGGAGGTCCGCTCGGAGCTGGCCTCCAACGACGCCAACGAGTGGAAGGGCTACGCCCGCTTCACCGCAGGCTTCAACGACTGGCGTTTCGCCGTCGTGGGCGGCGTTGAGGGCGGCAGCACCCTTTGATTTTTCGGATATCTCTGCCCCGGCACGGCCGGGGCAGAGAGCCGTACCGTGAAAGGAGAAGCATAAATGGCAATCACTTTTCTGGGATACAGGGATACCCCCGACACGCTCATCGAGGGCAAAAGAAGGCTTTTTATCGGCATGGACAGTGAGGACGACGCCGAGGATCTGCCCGTGGACGAGGGACTGACCGTCCCCGGCGGCAAAACGGCAAAGCCCGCCCCCTGGAGCGTCGCCGCGGCGGCGGATACCGGGGCGGTCTACGTCCTGACCTCCGATATGAGCTGGACGAAGATGTCCGGCGCGGACGCCGCGGGGGGACTCATATGACTCTCGCGGAGGCCATCGTCCAGGCCAGGATGTCCCGCCCCAACACCTTCAGCGACGAGACGCTGACCGACTGGGTCAGCGATCTGGAGGCGGGCATCCAGACGGAGATCTGGCTGCGGGAGAGAGGCGATCTCCTGCCGGAGTACGATTTCGACACCGACGGTGCCGTGAAGCTGCTGGCGGAAAAGCCCTTCGACAAGCTCTACGTGCTGTGGCTGCGTGCCATGATAAGCCGCGCCCGTGACGAGGAGGCCGATCACGCCGCCGCGAAGCGGGATTTCGACGAGCTGTACGGAAGATACGTGCGTTATTTCGCCGGAAAGTACGCCCCGGCGCTGCTGACGCCGTCGGAGCGGGAGGCGCTCTACGCCTCCTTCGGGGAGGAACGGCAGTGAGCGAAAAAGCGGCAAAACAGTCTACCGGTGTGGTGAGGATAGACGCCTTCACCGGACTTTGCGACGTTGACAGCGCCGCGGACGGGGCATTGGTGAGCGCGGTGAACGTCACCACGCGCAGGTGGCCGCGGCTGGCCTCGGGCCGGGGCGGCGCTGCGTTGGACAACGTTTTTTCAAGTCTCACCGCCCTGGGCTCCTGGGACAGACTCGTGGCGGTGGACGGCACCGAACTCATATACGACGGCAGGCCCGTCGCCGCGGTGAGCGAGGGAGAAAAGCAGTTCGCCGTTATCGGCACGAAGCTCGTCGTATGGCCCGACAAGCTGTGCCTCGACATGACCACAGGGACCTGCCGCCGCCTTGACGCCAGGGCGGAGGCGGACGGCGGGGTGACGCTCACGTCCTCCTCCATAACGCTGCACCCCGGCGCCGTGGGCAGCGGCAGGATGCATAAATACGCCGGACACTACTGGATGCGCCTTGACGCCTCGCCCCCGCTGTGGGACGGGCAGTGGAGCGATACCGGTACGGTGCGGAACCTCATCGGCGGCGTGGGCGCGGCCGGCCATCAGGGCGGCATCACCGCTGGATGGAAGTCGAGAGTTTTGGGGGATTATCTCTATTTCATCCCCGTAAAGACCGAGGCGGGGGAGTACCTGCCGGACGTGGTGCGCTATATCGGCAAGGCGGACGGGGAGTATTCCCCCGACGCCCTGCCGGAGGAATCCGCCTTCGCCCAGCCCAACGGCGACGGCGTTTACGGCATCGTCACGGCCATAAGGAGCAACACGCTGGACCTGACCATCACCCCGGGCAATTACCGCATCTCCGGCGGGATAGAGTTCGACTACGTGCTGATAGACGCGGCGGGCAGCGCTCTGCTGTCCGACAGCTTCAGGGCGGGAGACTTTGTGGATATATCCGGCAGCGCGCTGCACGCCAACGACGTAACGAGGAAAAAGATAACCGCCGTGTCCGGCGATACGCTGACGCTGTCCTCCGGCACCTTCACCGTGCCCCGATGCTGGTACGACGTTGCGGAGGACGAGGAGGACTCCGACGGTTTCCAGCTCCATTTCGGCGGCAGCTGGTACAGGATCATGGATCTGTCCTCCCTCATGGCGGGAGATCAGCTGATGCTGATCGACTCCTCCACGGTCAAGCTGTGGAGGGACGGTCAGACGTCGGTATACAGCGCTGACCAGCAGGCCTCCCAGTGGTCGGGGAGGACGGTGCTGGAGTGCCGGGAGTACGGCCCGGATCCGGGCCATATGGTCATATACCGCCCGCTGCCGGACATGGACTATATCTGCCACAGCGGCGGGCGGCTGTGGGGAGTGTCGAACACCGTGGGGCAGACGGTTATCGGCAGGTCCGGTGAGCCGGAAAGGACAGTGAACCGCATGATATTCGCCTCTGTGGCAGACGACCCCTCCAACTTCTGGGATACCGGCCGGGGCGGCGATTCCGCCTGGCGTCAGCCGGTGGCGTCCCGGGGCGATTTCACCGGGATCTGCGCCTATTCCGGCAGCGTGCTGTGCTGGAAGGAGCGGGAACTCATCCGCGTGAGCGGCGCCTCCTCCGGGTGGTTTTCCGCCGGGTCAATGAACGTCCCGGGCGTTCTTCCCGGCTGTCACAAAAGCCTGGTGAACGTAGACGAGGTCATGTATTACAGGTCCGACGCGGGGATAAGCGCTTTCAGCGGCACCACGCCCAAACTCGTCAGCGGAGCCCTTTTCGGCGGCGACAGAGGCCCGGCCGTGGCCGGAGGCGACGGCAGATATTACCACGTCTGCCTCAACAACGACTTCGGCGCAAGGCAGATATTCGTCTACGATACGCTGCGCCGGGCCTGGAGCGCCGGGGAGATTGCCGACGCCGCGGACTTCACGTACATGGACGGCCGCCTTTACGCGGCCGCCGGCAACAGGATCCGCCTTTTGAGCAGCGGGAGAATGAGAAGGTACACGGTGGGACCCGACGGTCTGACGGAGGGCGCCTACCGGGTGGCCGACGACGGCCGCGTATGTGAGTTCGACCTGACGTTCCCGCTTTCCGAGGGGGACTATATCGAGTGGGGCGACCTCGTATGGGGCGCAGTGAGGATAATGAGCGCCGTCAGGGAGTACGCATACGCGCCGTGGCACGGCGCGGAGGGGGACGCCGACCTGGTGCCCGACGCCATCGTTCCCGTGGCCTTCGGCGCGGCGCCGTGGAGCGCGCGCCTTGCCCCCATGGACGAGAGAAGCCACATGCCCCGCGTTTACAGCGCGCTGGTGCTGGAGTGGACCGGGGCGCCCGGCTGTACGCTTATGGTGCGGGCGGCCTTCGACTGCGGCGAGCCGGTGACCGTCCACGACGGATCCTATCCCGACGGCTACTCCGGCGTTCTGCGCATACCGCTGCCGCCCAACAGCGCCCAGCGGCTGGACGCGGAGCTTTCCGGGACGGGGGAGACGGTTATAAGAGCCGTCACGCGGATATTCCGCCGCCCGTCTGCGGGAGAGGGGGAGTGAGCGGGGAATATACGAGATACCTCCGCACCGTCTCGGCGGTGACGGCGGAGGAGGTGGCCGTCCAGCTCCTTCGCGTACAGGAGGAGACCGAGCGGGCCGTCACCGCCCTGCAGCGGGAGATAGAGGAACTCAAAAGCCTTATCGAGGACAGAGATTGAAGTGCCGCAATCTCACGTCAGCGTGGGGCAACGAGGATACTCAGACGCTCATCGACATTCTCGGCCGCTACGGCGTGAAGGCCACCTTCTTCGTGGTGGGGTTCTGGGCGGAGAAGTTCCCGGAATCGGTGAAGGCGCTGCACGACGCGGGCCACGAGGTAATGAACCACTCCGATACCCATCCCCACATGAGCGGCCTGACGCCGCCGCAGATCGCCTCGGAGATAGAAAAGGCAAACGAGAAGATATCCGCCGTCACCGGGACGGTGCCCGGCCTTTTCCGCTGTCCCTACGGCGAGTATGACGACGAGGTGGTGAAGGGAGTCAGGCAGATGGGCATGGAACCCGTCCAGTGGGACGTGGAACCGACGGCAGCACCTTCAAACACGCGCCGATGCGGGATTTTATAAAAGTCCCGTTGCAAAAGTACCGCCGGAAGATTATAATTTAATTCATCCGCAGCGCATGATTTTAGAGCAGGGGGCGTGAAAAAATGAAAACTCTGCTGAAGAATATCCGCACCGCCGTGTCTGATGTATGGAGCCGGGGCGAGGGCATCAGCCTGCACGGCATCCGGGGTGATATGGCCCCGTATATGCTGGCCTACGCCGTGGAGCTCATGCTCTACGCCGCGCGGCAGATGTTCCTGCCGGTGAACGAGACGCTCTTCGGCC
>JAEETR010000206.1 GCA_016286595.1 Oscillospiraceae bacterium
GAGCGGCGGCCATCTCGCGGATGGCGGACTGGTTCACGTCCGTCTCCGGCTCGTCGGGCTCCTCCTCGGGCTCGTCGGTGCGGTCATCATCCCAGGGTACGTCCTCGTCGGAGGACTCGGAGGGTTCCTCGTCCCAGGGGACGTCCTCGTCGGGTCCTTCATCCTCGGGCTCCGTCTCAGCGACGGGCGCGGGTACGGGCACCAGGGCCTTCTCCGCAGGTTTTTCAGGAGCGGGAGTGGCGGTGAATACCGGTGCCGCCTCCAGCTCGATGCCTCTGACGCCTGCCGCCACCCTGATGAGGCAGACCTCTGCGGTGGTGCGCTTGTCCTGGGAGAGATTTATGGCCGTCAGGGATTCCTGGATCACGGATATGGCCTGCATCACCGCGGCGGGCGGTACCGCCGCCGCAGCCGCCTTCAACGCCGCCGTGTCCCGGGTGCCGGACATGAGCAGGGCGCCGGAATCGGGCGCTATGCGCTGCAAAAGAGCGTCACGGCAGAAGTCGAGAAGCTCGGTGAGTATCCCCGCGGCCTCCTTGCCGGCGCTGTAAAGGGCGCCCAGCCGTTCAAGGGCCGCGGCCACGTCGCCGGAGAACACCTCCCGGAAAAGGGACTGTATCTCCGCGTCGCCCGCAAGGCCCACGGTTGAGGCCACCTTCTCCTCGTCTATGACGCCGCCGGTGGCGCACTGATCCAGCAGGGACAGGGCGTCCCGCAAAGCGCCGTCGGCAAGACGGGTTATTATCGCCGCCGCCCCGGGGGTGACGGTCATATTCTCCTTCTCCGCCACGTACGCGAGCCGCTTTTCTATCTCCTCCGGCAGAAGCCGCCTGAAGGTAAAACGCTGACAGCGGGAGAGGATCGTGGCCGGTATCTTTCTGGTCTCGGTGGTGGCCAGGATGAACACGAGATGCTCGGGAGGCTCCTCAAGTATCTTCAGAAGGGCGTTGAAGGCGCCGGCGGACAGCATGTGGGCCTCGTCGATTATATACACTCTCTTTTTCACGGAGGCGGGCAGATACACCGACTCGCTGCGGATGGCCCGGATGTCCTCCACGGAGTTGTTGGAGGCGCCGTCAAGCTCCTCCACGTCCAGCACGGAGCCGTTGTCTATGCCCAGGCACGAGGGGCAGCAGTTGCAGGGGTTGCCGTCCACGGGGTGCTCGCAGTTGAGGGCCTTGGACAGTATCTTGGCGCAGGTGGTCTTTCCGGTGCCGTGGGTGCCCACGAAAAGATAGGCGTGGGAAATGCGCCCCGAGGCCACCTGGCTGCGCAGGGTACGGGTTATATGCTCCTGCCCCACCACGTCGTCGAAGCTGCGGGGTCTGTATTTTCTGTACAGTGCCTGATACATCCCGTTATCTCCCTCATAAAACAATACAGCCTTCCGGCTGTCGTCGAAGCGCTCTAACCTCTTTTACACAAAACCGAAGCCCAGCGAAGCGGGTTCGGTTTTGAAAGGAGGAGCGGCGCAGTGAGCGCACTTCCGGCTTTTACGCTTCGCTTAAAAGCCGGGACAAGCGATACGGAGCCTGCTCCGACGTCCCCGGCGCGCAACACAGCCGCGCACCGGCCTTTGACATACAGGCATACCCGTTACTTCGCCCTCGGACTCCGGACCGGCTGCCCCGCGGCACACGCCGGACACCTCTTAATGCTGCTCGGTTCCCCGCCTGACATGATTCGCGGGCCAACGTTGCGCAGGACCGATCCTTCAGCGTCTTTGGACGCAGGCTGACGACACACCAATATGCCGGGGGCCGGGATTCACCCCTGCTGTAGCGGATTGCAGGTACAGGGCACCGCTGGCTCCCCGATTAGCGCGGCTGTGTTCCGCGCCGGAGCGCGGAGATCGTGTGATTTTATTCTACCATAACGCCGGGAAATTATCAATATCAATCACTTGGAGCGCTTAAGGGCTTTCATGCGCTGCTCGTGGTTGAGGATGCGCTTTCTTATGCGCAGGGATTTGGGCGTGACCTCCAGCAGCTCGTCGTCCGCCAGGAACTCAAGGCACTGCTCCAGTGACATCTGCCGGGGCGGCACGAGGCGCAGCGCCTCGTCGGAGCCGGAAGCCCGGGTGTTGGTCAGGTGCTTGGTCTTGCACACGTTTACGGTGATGTCGTCGGAGCGGTTGCACTCCCCCACCACCATGCCTCCGTAGACGGGGGTGCCGGGAGAGATGAACATGGTGCCCCGGTCCTGCACACCCCATATGCCGTAGGCCACCGCCTCGCCGGTCTCGAAGGCGATGAGCGACGAGGTGCTGCGGCGGGCCACGTCCCCCTTCCAGGGGGAGTAGGTCTCAAAGGTGGAGTTCATTATGCCCTCGCCCCGGGTGTCGGTGAGGAAATCGTTGCGGTAGCCGAAAAGGCCCCGGGAGGGCACCAGGAACTGTATCTTCATGCGGCTGCCCACGGGCAGCATGTCTATGAACTCGCCCTTTCTGGCGGAGAGCTTTTCCATGACGGCGCCCACGTAATCCTGGGGCACGTCCACGGCCACCCGCTCGATGGGCTCGCACAGCTTGCCGTCTATCTCCCTTGTCAGCACGTGAGGGGGCGACACGGCGAACTCGTAACCCTCGCGGCGCATGGTCTCGATGAGGATGGAAAGGTGCATCTCGCCCCGGCCTGCCACGGCAAAACTGCCCTCAACGCCGGGGATGTCGGACACCCGCAGGGACACGTCCTTCATCGTCTCCCGGGTGAGCCGGTCGCGGATGTTGCGGGAGGTGACGAACTTGCCCTCTCTGCCGGCGTAGGGCGAATCGTTGACGGAGAAGGTCATCTCCATGGTGGGCTCTGATATCTTCACGAAGGGAAGGGCTTCCACCGCCTCGGGAGCGCAGATGGTGTCGCCGATGGATATGTCGGGTATGCCGGACAGGGCCACGATATTGCCCGCGGCGGCCTCGGTGACGGGCGCGCGGTTGAGGCCGTCGAACTCGTATAGGGATACCACCTTCGCCCTGGCGGTGCCGCCGCCGTGGTAGTTGGTGACCACGACCTCCTGATTCTGGCGCATTATGCCCCGCTCTATGCGGCCCACGGCTATACGGCCCACGTAATCGTTGTAGTCAAGGCTGGACACCAGCATCTGCAGGGGCGCGGCGGTGTCTGCCTCCGGCGCGGGGATGTACTGCACGATGGTGTCGAAAAGGGGCTTGAGGTCGGTGCCCGCCACGTCGGGGGAATAGCTGGCGGTGCCCTGACGGCCGGAGCAGAAGAGCATGGGCGAATCCAGCTGCTCCTCGGTGCAGCCCAGGTCCAGAAGCAGTTCCAGCACCTCGTCCACCACCTCCAGCACCCGCTGGTCGGGACGGTCTATCTTGTTCACCACCACGATGACCCGGTGCTGCAGCTCCAGCGCCCGGGAAAGGACGAAACGGGTCTGGGGCATGGGGCCCTCCGCCGCGTCCACCAGCAGGATGACGCCGTTGACCATCTTGAGGATGCGCTCCACCTCGCCGCCGAAGTCGGCGTGGCCCGGCGTGTCCACGATGTTGATCTTCGCGTCCTTATAATGCACGGCGGTGTTCTTGGCCAGGATCGTGATGCCGCGCTCCCGCTCCAGGTCGCCGGAGTCCATCACCCGGTCGTTCACCGCCTGGTTCTCGCGGAAAACGCCGCCCTGC
>JAEETR010000207.1 GCA_016286595.1 Oscillospiraceae bacterium
AAGGTAGGTAAATAGAGCCGCAGAACCGGCCCAGTTCCGGCGTCCTTCCGCCTCGATCACGATAATTGCGGGGTTTTGTATGAGTTCATTCGACCTTGAGCACTGTATAGAGCGGGCAGCCTCCCGTCTTACGGAGATGAACCGGGACAGTTACGGCTGGTCGCTGGAGCTGCAGGGACTAAAAAGCCGTGTGGTTCGCCTTCTGGGACTGCTGGAGGGCGCCATGTACCCGGGGCTTTTTGCCCAGCGGCCCTTCACGCCCAACCAGCTGGGCACGACCGTGGGCATAAACGTGCGTCTGGCGGCCATCGAGCTTAACGAGATACTGTCCGACGTTATGTCCGGGGGCGGCGCCGAGGAGATAACCTGCCGCTTCATTGACAGCCTGGACGATATAGCCCAGGTGCTGAAGACCGACATACAGGTGGCCTACGAGGGAGACCCCGCCGCCACCTCCGAGAAAGAGATAATGCTCTCCTATCCCGGCTTTCAGGCCATAGTGATATACCGCCTGGCCCACCGGCTGGCGGAGCTCGGGGTGCCTGTGGTGCCCAGGATGATGACCGAGCACGCCCACAGCGTGACCGGCATAGACATCCACCCCGGCGCAACGATAGGAAGATACTTCTTTATAGACCACGGCACCGGCGTGGTCATAGGCGAGACGTGCGTCATAGGTGAGCACGTGAAGCTCTATCAGGGCGTCACCCTGGGCGCCCGCAGCTTTGAACTGGACGGAGACGGCAATCCCGTCAAGGGCATAAAGCGCCACCCGGACATCGGCGACAGGGTCGTCATCTACGCCGGGGCGACGATACTCGGCGGCGACACGGTCATCGGCGACGACTGCGTCATCGGCGGCAATGTGTGGCTGACCCACTCGGTGGAACCGGGGAAGACCGTTTTCTACAATTACGGCGATTGAGGATAATCAGGCGCGAAAGCGCATGGAGGATATAACGCAAATGAAAGTTTACGCTGACAACGCGGCCACGACGAAGATGAGCCCCACGGCCATCAGCGCCATGGTGACCGCCATGGAGACCACCTACGGCAACCCCTCCAGCCTGTACACCATAGGCCAGGAGGCGGCGGAGGCCCTTCAGGCTGCCCGGGAGACCGTGGCTAAGTGCCTGGGGTGCGAGGCAAGAGAGATAACCTTTACCTCCGGAGGCAGCGAGGCGGACAATCAGGCCATCGTCTCCGCGGCCATGCTGGGACAGCGGCGGGGGAAGAAGCACATAATCTCCACCGCCTTCGAGCACCACGCGGTGCTCCACACGCTGGACAAGCTGAAAAAGCAGGGCTTTGAGGTTGAACTGCTGGACGTTCACGAGACGGGCCTCATCACCCCGGAGCAGGTGGCCGCAGCCATCCGCCCCGACACCTGTCTCGTCACCATAATGTACGCCAACAACGAGATAGGCACCATCGAGCCCATCGCCGAGATCGGCGCCGTATGCAAAGAGAAGGGCGTTCTTTTCCATACCGACGCGGTGCAGGCCGCGGGTCATCTTCACATAAACGTGAAGGAACAGAATATCGACATGCTCTCTCTGTCCGGCCACAAGTTCCACGGGCCCAAGGGCGTGGGCGTGCTCTACGCCCGCCGGGGCATAATGCTCACCAATATAATCGAGGGCGGCGCCCAGGAGCGGGGCAAACGGGCCGGCACCGAGAACGTGCCCGGTATCGTGGCCATGGCCGCGGCGCTCAAGGAGGCCTGCGACAACATCGACGCCAACGCGGCGAAGGTGACGGCGCTGCGGGACAGGCTCATCGACGGGCTTTCGAAGATACCCCACTGCGCTCTCAACGGCGACAGAGTCCGCCGGCTTCCCGGCAACGTGAACTTCTGCTTCGAGGGCATCGAGGGCGAATCCCTCCTGCTGCTGCTGGACCAGAAGGGCATTTCCGCCTCCTCCGGCTCCGCGTGCACCTCCGGCTCCCTTGATCCCAGCCACGTGCTGCTGGCCATCGGCCGGGTACACGACGTGGCCCACGGTTCCCTGCGCCTGTCACTGTGCGAGGAGAACACCGAGGAAGAGGTCGATTATATACTGCAGGCAGTGCCCGAGGTGGTGCAGTATCTGCGGAATATGTCCCCCGTGTGGCGGGATCTGATGGAAGGCAAACGCCAGTTCATACTGTGACGGTTTGAAAGGAGATATATAAAATGGCACTTTACAGCGAAAAGGTCATGGATCACTTCCTCCACCCCAGAAACGTGGGCGTCATCGCCGACGCCGACGGCGTGGGCGAGGTCGGCAACGCCAAATGCGGCGATATAATGAAAATATACCTGAAGTTCGACGAGAACCAGAACGTGCAGGACGTGAAGTTCGAGACCTTCGGCTGCGGCTCCGCCATAGCCTCCAGCTCCATGGCCACGGAGATGATCATGGGCAAGCCCCTCAGCCAGGTGCTGGAGCTGACCAACAAGGCCGTCACCGAGGCGCTGGACGGACTGCCCGCCCACAAGCTCCACTGCTCGGTGCTGGCGGAGGAGGCCATAAAGGCCGCCGTCAAGGACTACTACGACAAGAACGGCATCGAGTACGATCCGGCCATGTTCGCCCAGCTGGAGGACTGCGAAAACTGCGACATCCACTGACGTCGCCCCATAATACGAGGAGGTGAGCGACATGATGGTCTCCACCAAGGGCCGGTACGCTCTGCAGGTGATGCTGTACCTGGCCGACAACAACGACGGCGGCTATGTGCCGCTGAAGGATATAGCCGAGCGGGAGGAGATATCCCAGAAATATCTCGAGAGCATCATGACCGTGCTTTCAAAGGCCGGGATGGTGGATGCCCTCCACGGCAAGGGCGGCGGATACCGTCTGAACCGTGACCCGGACGAGTATACCGTGGCCAGCGTGCTGCGTGTGGCGGAGGGGAATCTGGCCCCCGTATCCTGCGTCGAGTCGGAGGGGGCGTCCTGCGAAAAGAGCGACAGCTGCCGCACCCTGCCCATATGGCTCAAGCTCAACGAGATGATAAACGACTATTTCGAGGGCATAACCGTGGGCGAGATAGCCCGAAGCACCGCCGCGGCGGTGAAATGAAGCGGATCCTTCCCGCTGCTGCGGGTCGAGATATACAAATACTTTGAATGAACTGCGGTAAACCGGCGGGGGATACCCCGCCGGTTTATTTATTATTGCAATAATTTCCGTATGGCTGTATATTATAGGGGATTTTATATCGTCGGAGTTTTCTATGGCAAGGTGGAAGACAAATTTGATGCTCCTGCTCACCGCCCTTATCTGGGGCATGGCCTTCGTGGCCCAGAAGGTGGGCATGGACTACGTGGGGCCGCTGACCTTCATCGGGGTGCGATTCATCATCGGCGGCATCGTGCTGCTGCCGGTTATCGCCGCGCTGGACGGCGCGAAGCGCCGCCGGGGCGAAGAGGTCACGGCCTGGCGTGACGGGACCATACTTCGGGGAGGCGTACAGTGCGGCGTGTTTCTGTTCATCGGCAGCGCCTTTCAGCAGTACGCCCTTCAGTCCAGCGCCGTGGGCAAGGTGGGCTTTCTCACCGCCATGTACATCGTACTGGTGCCCATCCTGGGGATATTTCTGAAAAAACGGGCGGGAGCCGCCGTGTGGGCGGCGGTGGCCATAGCGGTGGTCGGTATGTACTTCCTGTGCCTGCGGCCGGGAGAACTGTCCGTCACGAAAGGCGACCTGCTGGCCCTCTGCTGCGCCGTGGCCTTTTCCGGACAGATAATGAGCATCGACGCCTGGTCACCCCGCACCGACAGCGTGAAGCTGGCATGCGTGCAGTTCTTCACGGCGGGTCTTATGGGTACTGTGGGAGCGCTGCTGACGGAGAGGATTACGCTCACCGCCGTCTTCGAGTGCGCGGGGCCTCTTTTATACGCGGGCATCATGTCCAGCGGTGTGGCCTACACCCTGCAGATGGTGGCCCAGCGGTACGCCCGGCCAACCGTCGCGAGCCTTATAATGAGCCTTGAATCGGTG
>JAEETR010000208.1 GCA_016286595.1 Oscillospiraceae bacterium
CTACGGCTGGGAGTTCGCGGAGATATACGACATAAACTGCCTCGGCACCTTCTCCTTCAAGGGCACCACCCGGGAGCCGAGATACGGCAACGACCTGCCCCGCATTGCCGAGGCGCCGTCGGGCATCCTCAACGCCATCGGCCTGCAGAACCCCGGAGTGGACGCGGTGATAAACGAGGAGCTGCCTAAACTTAAAAAGGTCTTTCACAAGCCCGTCATGGCCAACGTGAGCGGCTTTTCCGTGGACGAGTACGCGGCCGTTTGTCAGAAGCTTGACGCCTGTCCCCAGGTGGGCTGGCTGGAGGTCAACGTATCCTGCCCCAACGTCCACGGAGGGGGTATGGCCTTCGGCACCGACCCGAAGGCGGCGGCGGAGGTGACGAGAGCGGTGAAGGCCGTCTCGACGAAGCCGGTGATAATGAAGCTTTCCCCCAACGTGACGGACGTCGTTTCCGTGGCGGCGGCCTGCGAGGAGGCGGGAGCCGACGCGGTGAGCCTTATAAACACCCTCCTTGCCATGCGCATCGACCTGCGTACCCGCAGGCCCGTCATAAAAAACGTCACCGGCGGACTGTCCGGCCCGGCGGTGTTCCCCGTGGCGGTGCGGATGGTGTATCAGGTCGCAAAGGCCGTGAAGATACCCGTGGTGGGCATGGGCGGCGTTTCCTCAGCCGAGGACGTGCTGGAGATGATGATGGCCGGCGCGGCCGCCGTGGAGATAGGCGCCGCCAATCTGGTGGATCCCGCGGTCTGCCGCAGAATAGTTGAAGATCTGCCGGAAGTCATGGAAAAGTACGGCATAAACGACATAAACGATATCATAGGAGGTGCCCGCTGATGGGTAAGG
Organism: Oscillospiraceae bacterium; assembly: GCA_016286595.1. Taxonomy (GTDB): domain Bacteria; phylum Bacillota; class Clostridia; order Oscillospirales; family Oscillospiraceae; genus RUG626. Next base: position 848 of record JAEETR010000208.1, read on the forward strand.
ACGTAATAATCGCCTGCGATTTTCCGAGCGCGGAACGGACCTTTGAGTTTCTGGACCTTTTCAAAGAGGAAAAGCCCTTCGTGAAGATAGGCATGGAGCTTTTCTACGCCGCCGGTCCCGACATAGTCAGGCAGATAAAGGCCCGGGGCCATAAGATATTCCTGGACCTGAAGCTCCACGACATACCCAACACGGTGAAGCGGGCCATGGCGGTGCTTTCAAATCTGGACGCCGACATCGTGAACCTCCACGCCCTGGGTACGAAGGCCATGATGACCGCCGCCCTGGAGGGCGTCACCCGCCCCGACGGCACGAGGCCCCTGGTCATAGCCGTCACCCAGCTGACCTCCACCGACCAGCAGACAATGGAGGCCGACCAGCTCATAGAAAAGCCCATGGCCGACGTGGTCATGCACTACGCCAGAAACGCCCGGGACGCGGGACTTGACGGCGTGGTCTGCTCGCCCCTGGAGGCGGCGGGCGTACACGCGGCCTGCGGAAAGGATTTCCTCACCGTGACCCCCGGCGTCCGCTTCGCCGACGGCGACGTCGGCGACCAGAAGAGGGTCATGACCCCGGCGCAGGCGAAGGAGATCGGCTCCGACTATATAGTGGTGGGCAGACCCATCACCGCCGCGGCGGATCCGGTGGAGGCCTACCGCCGCTGCGTAAGAGAATTTGTGGATTGAGAGGATAAGAAAATGGAACTTTCAAAAGCCATCGCGAAAGATCTGCTGTCCATCGGCGCGGTGTTCTTCCGCCCCGACCAGCCCTTCACCTGGGCCAGCGGCATAAAAAGCCCCGTCTACTGCGACAACCGCCTGACCCTGACCGCACCCGAGGTGCGCACCGCCGTGGAAAACGGCCTTGCCCAGACGGTGGACGAGTATTATCACGACTGCGAGGTGCTCATGGGCACCTCCACCGCGGGCATCGCCCACGCCGCCATCGTGGGCCATATCATGGGCCTGCCCATGGGCTACGTCCGTTCTGGAGCCAAGGACCACGGCCGCCAGAACCAGATAGAGGGCAGACTGGAGCCGGGCCAGAAGGTGGTGGTCATCGAGGACCTCATCTCCACCGGCGGCAGCGTGCTTGAGGTCGTCGACGTGCTGCGGGAGGCCGGCGCCCAGGTGCTGGGCATCGCCAGCATATTCACCTACGGCATGCAGCGGGGCATAGATCGCCTCGCCGCCGCCGGCGTGAAGAACGTGTCCCTGACCAATTTCGACGTGATAGCGCAGGTGGCCGCCGAAGAGGGCTACATAGCCCCCGAGGACGTGCGGCGGCTCATCGCCTTCCGCGACAACCCCTCCGACGAGAGCTGGATAAAAGGGAGTAGATAATGAGAAGTCTTATCAGCATCCTCGACCTTTCCGTGCAGGAGATAGACGAGCTCATCGATACCGCCTGCGATATAATCGAAAACCCGGCAAAGTACGCCGAAGCCTGCCGCGGCAGGAAGCTTGCCACGCTGTTCTTCGAGCCCTCCACCCGTACCCGCCTGAGCTTCGAGGCGGCCATGTACGAGCTGGGCGGCAACGTGCTGAGCGTGTCCAGCGCCGACTCCTCCTCCGCCGCCAAGGGCGAGAGCGTGGCCGACACGGCAAAGACCGTCAGCTGCTACGCCGACATAATCGCTATGCGCCACCCCAAGGAGGGCGCGCCTTACGTGGCGGCGAAGAACGCCTCCGTCCCCGTGATCAACGCCGGCGACGGCGGCCACAATCACCCCACCCAGACGCTGGCGGACCTTCTGACCATCCGCCGGGAGAAGGGCCGCTTCGACGGCCTCACCGTGGGTTTCTGCGGCGACCTGAAGTTCGGGCGCACCGTCCACTCCCTCATAGGCGCCATGGCCAGATACCCGGACGTCAGGTTCGTGCTCATCTCCCCGGAGGAGCTGAAGCTGCCCAGCTATGAAAAGGACGTTCTCAAGCAGAAGAACATCCCCTACGTGCAGACCACCGACCTTATGGAGGTCATGCCGGAGCTGGATATCCTCTACATGACGCGGGTGCAGAGAGAGCGGTTCTTCAACGAGGAGGACTACCTCCGCCTGAAGGACAGCTACGTCCTCGAGCCAAAAAAGCTCGCCGCCGCCAGGCAGGACCTGTCCATCATGCACCCCCTGCCCAGAGTCAACGAGATAAGCGTGGCCATCGATTCCGACCCGAGAGCCTGCTACTTCAAGCAGGTGCTCAACGGCAAGTACATCCGCATGGCCCTCATCCTCAAGCTGCTGAAGGAGGCTGGAAGGATATGAACATAGATTCCATCACCAACGGCGTGGTCATCGACCACATCACCGCCGGAGCCGGAATGCGCCTTTACGAGCTTCTTGGCCTGGGGGAGCTGGACTGCTCCGTGGCCATAATCAAGAACGTGCAGAGCGCCAAGATGGGGAAGAAGGACATAATAAAGATAGACGCCCTCATCCCCATAGACTTCGACGTTATCGGCTACGTGGACCCGGGCGCCACCGTAAACATCATCCGCGACGAGAAGCTGGTGGAAAAGCGCACCATAGATATGCCCGAGCTGCTGACGGGCGTCATCAAATGCAAAAATCCCCGGTGCATCACCAGCGTGGAGCAGGAGCTGGACCACGTTTTCCGCCTTACGGACAGGGCGGGGAAGGTGTACAGATGTATATATTGCGAGACTAAGGCGGGGTAATCGGGGCGCTTTCTGTCCTATTGCCGAAAAGCGTGAATCGGCGCCTTTTTTCTTGACATAAAAGCCAAAAAAATGGTAAAATTACAGTGTAAAAAGTAAGGGTTTTCGCGACTGACGGATTATTGTGGAGCACCACAGGGAAACGAAGGACCCCGGAGGGCGATAAGCCCGGAATGCCGACCGTCTGGGCGCACTGATCACAACCGGTTCAGTGCGCCCTTTTGCTTTTTTGCGGCGCGGCCCGCCTTCACGGAGCGCGTGATCCTCTTTCAAACACCTCAGGAGGTCTCATCTATGAAAAAAGTCGGAATCGTCATGGGCAGCGACAGTGACCTGCCCGTGCTGAAAAAGGCCGCGGACGTGCTGAAAAGCCTGGACATACCCTTCGAGATGCACGTATATTCCGCCCACCGCACCCCCGACGAGGCCCGGGACTTCGCCCGCGCCGCCCGGGACAGGGGCTTCGGCGTGATCATCGCCGCGGCGGGCATGGCCGCCCATCTGGCCGGAGCCATGGCGGCCAACACCATACTGCCCGTCATCGGCATACCCTGCAAAAGCACAGTGCTGGAGGGCATGGACGCCCTGCTGGCCACCGTGCAGATGCCCTCCGGCATCCCCGTGGCCACCGTGGCCATCGACGGCGGCACCAACGCCGCCCTGCTGGCCGCCCAGATCCTGGCCGTGGGTGACGAGGATCTGGCCGAAAAGCTGGCCGCCCGCCGTGCGGCCGAGGCGAAAACTGTCCTGGAGAAGGACAGCGGGATAATGGACAGGATATGACCTGCCCGCTCACAAATTCGTAAAATCTTTTTATTCTATACAAAGGAGCACACTAAAAATGGCAATGGAGCTTGTTTACACCGGAAAGACCAAGAACGTTTACGCACTGGACAACGGCAACTACCTTCTGAAGTTCAAGGACGACGTCACCGGCGCCGACGGCGTGTTCGACCCCGGTATGAACCAGGTGGGTCTGACCATCGAGGGCGTGGGCGACGTGAACCTGCGCATGAGCATCTACTTTTTCGAGAAGATAAACGCGGCCGGCATCAAGACCCACTACGTCTCCGCCGACCTTGACAACACCACCATGGAGGTCCTGCCCGCCAAGGTGTTCGGCCACGGGCTGGAGGTCATCTGCCGCCACAAGGCCGTGGGCAGCTTCTTCCGCCGCTACGGCGAGTACATCGAGGAGGGCGCCGACCTTCCCGCCTACGTGGAGATGACCTTCAAAAACGACGAGAAGGGCGATCCCCTGGTCACCAAGGACGGCCTCGTGGTCCTGGGCGTCATGACCGAGGCGCAGTACGAGGCCATCAAGGAGATGACCAAGAAGATAACCCAGATAGTGGCCGACGACCTGAAGGAGAAGGGCCTGGTGCTCTACGACATCAAGTTCGAGTACGGCTACGACGCCAACGGCGACGTCATGCTCATCGACGAGATAGCCTCCGGCAATATGCGCGTCTACAAGGACGGCAAGTATATCGAGCCCATGGAGCTGTCCGCTCTGTTCTTCGCATAATGGGCGGCTTCTTCGGGGCGGTATCACACCGCGACGTGGTGCTGGACGTATTCTTCGGCACCGATTATCACAGCCACCTGGGCACCCGCAACGCCGGCATGGCGGTATGGGACCGGGAGCAGGGGTACAGGCGGCAGATACATTCCATATCGAACTCACCCTTCCGCACCAAATTTGAGGACGACCTGGCGGATTTCAAGGGCACCTGCGGCATCGGCTGCATAAGCGACAGCGACCCCCAGCCCCTCATGGTCCGCTCACAGCTGGGCGTTTACGCCATATCCACCCTGGGCATCATCAACAACTCCGAATCCCTGGTGGAGGACTACTTCGCCACCCACGGCAGCCAGCTCAACGCCATGAGCTCCGGCAAGGTCAACGACACGGAGCTGGTGGCGGCCCTCATCAACGAGGGCAGCGACCTGGTGGAGGGCATTAAGAAGGCCCAGCAGCTCATCGACGGGTCCATGACGGTGCTTCTCATGGGCGAAGGCCATCTCATCGCCGCCCGTGACCGCCTGGGAAGGCTCCCTGTGCTCATCGGCCGGGGGAAGGACGGCTACTGCGTGTCCTTCGAGTCCTTCGCGTACCACAAGCTGGACTACGCCGACTGCTACGAGCTGGGGCCCGGCGAGATAGTCAGGGTCACCGCCGACGGGTTCGAGACGCTCTCCCCGGCGGGGGACAAGATGAAGATATGCGCCTTCCTGTGGAGCTATTACGGCTACCCCAACTCCAACTATCAGGGCGTGAACGTGGAGGTCATGCGCAACCGCAACGGCGAGATAATGGCCAAGAACGAGATGGAAAAGGGCACCATGCCCGACGTGGACCTGGTGGCGGGCGTGCCCGACTCCGGCATACCCCACGCCATCGGCTACGCCAACGCCAGCCACAAGCCCTTCGCAAGACCCTTCGTAAAGTACACTCCCACGTGGCCCCGGTCCTTCATGCCCTCCAGTCAGGAGGTGCGGGACCAGGTGGCAAAGATGAAGCTCATCCCCGTACCCGAGCTCATCCAGGGCAAGAAGCTTCTGTTCGTGGACGATTCCATCGTCCGTGGCACACAGCTCAAGGGCACCGTGGATTTCCTCTACGAGTCCGGCGCGGCGGAGGTGCACATGCGCTCCGCCTGCCCGCCCATCATGTACGCCTGCAAGTACATCAACTTCTCCCGCTCCAACTCCGATATGGGCCTGCTGGCCCGCCGGAAGATCCAGGAGCTGGAGGGCGACGAGGGACAGAAGCATCTGGAGGAGTACTCCGACGCAAATACCGAACGGGGACAGTGCCTCCTCAGGAGCATCTGTCAGGAGCTGGGCTTCGACTCGCTGGGATATCAGTCCCTTGAGGGCCTCATGGAGGCCATAGGCATAGACCCGGACAAGATCTGCACATACTGCTGGACAGGAAAGGAGTAATACGCCATGAGCGATTCCCATTCCGCATCCTACGCCGCGGCCGGCGTCAATATCGAGGCGGGCTACGAGGGCGTTAAGCTGATGAAAAAGCACGTGGAGCGCACCAATATCCCCGGCGTGCTGTCGGGACTGGGCGGCTTCGGCGGCCTTTTCATGCCGGATATCTCCGGCATGGCCGAGCCGGTGCTGGTGTCCGGCACCGACGGCGTGGGCACCAAGCAGCGCATAGCCCAGATCATGGGCCGCCACGACACCGTGGGCATAGACTGCGTGGCCATGTGCGTAAACGACATAGTGTGCTGCGGGGCAAAGCCCATATTCTTCCTCGATTACATCGCCATCGGCCGCAACGAGCCGGAAAAGGTGGCCTCGCTGGTCTCCGGCGTGGCGGAGGGCTGCGTGCAGGCAGGCTGCGCTCTCATCGGCGGCGAGACCGCCGAGCACCCCGGCACCATGGCCCCCGACGACTACGATCTGGCGGGCTTTTCCGTGGGCATCGTGGACAAGGCGAAGATTATCGACAACACCCGCATGGAGGAGGGGGACGTGATCGTCGCCCTGGCCTCCTCCGGCATCCACTCCAACGGCTACTCTCTCGTGAGAAAGGTCTTCGACGTGGAGAACGCCGACCTGGGCGCGTATATCCCGGAGCTGTCCGGCACCCTGGGCGACGTGCTGCTCACTCCCACGAGGATCTACGTCAAGAGCGTTCTGGCGGCAGTCGCCGCAGCGGACGTGCGGGGCGTGAGCCACATCACCGGCGGCGGCTTCTATGAGAACATCCCCCGCTCCATCCCCGACGGGCTGGGCGCGAGGATAGACAAGTCCGCCGTAAAGACTCCGCCCATATTCTCCCTTCTGCAGTCCCGGGGAAATATACCGGAACGGGATATGTTCAACACCTTCAACATGGGCGTGGGCATGAGCGTGATCGTGTCCGCCGCCACGGCGGACACGGCCCTTGAGGCGCTGCGGGCCGCCGGGGAGGACGCCCGGGTCATCGGCAGCATCGTGAAGAGCGCCGACAAGGTGACCATATGCTGAGCAAAACGAGGATCGCCGTGCTGGTATCCGGCGGCGGCACTAATCTGCAGGCTCTCATCGACGCGCAGAAAAGAGGAGACATAAAAAGCGGCGAGATCGTGCTGGTCATCGCCAACAGCTCCAGGGCCTACGCGCTGGAGCGGGCGAAAAACGCCGGCATACCCGCCGCGGTCATCACGAAAAAGAACACCGGCGGCACCCAGGAGACGTTTGAGGCGGCCATGATAAAGGCCCTGGACGAGGCCGGGGCCGACCTCATCATACTGGCGGGCTTTCTCAGCATACTCACGGAGAATTTCACCCGCCGCTACCCGAAGCGCATAATAAACATCCATCCCGCCCTCATCCCCTCCTTCTGCGGCAAGGGCTATTACGGCCTTTACGTCCACGAGGCGGCCCTGAAGTACGGCGTGAAGGTGACGGGGGCCACGGTGCACTACGTCAACGAGGTTCCCGACGGGGGAGAGATAATCGCCCAGAAGGCCGTGGACGTGCTGCCCGGCGACACGCCGGAAACGCTCCAGCGGCGGGTGATGGAACAGGCTGAATGGATACTGCTGCCCCGGGCCGCCGAGACGGTTTCCGAAAGAATAATGAGAGAAAAAGCAAATCTCACCGGAGGGAAAAATGACTGATTTTATCGAGCTTCTGAAGAACAACCCCTATCCCGGCCGCGGCATAGCCGTGGGCAAAGACCGCGTGTACTACTTCATCATGGGCCGCAGCGAGAACAGCCGCAACCGCATCTTCTCACTGACCGACGACGGCATCCGCACCGAGGCCTTCGACCCTGCAAAGGTCAAGGACCCCAGCCTCATCATCTATCACCCCGTGCGCAGAGTCGACGGCGCGCTTATAGTCACCAACGGCGACCAGACCGACACCATCC